>OMSH01000029.1 GCA_900313715.1 uncultured Prevotellaceae bacterium | reverse complement strand
TCCCAGTTCTGATAGCAGTCCTTCACTTGGTATGGGTCCTCGGGGTCGCGGTCGGCACCGTTGATGCCCATCAGTACGGTCAGCGGACCAATGCAGGTATCATGTCCGAAGCGCAAGTCCGATATATGGTCGCTGGTGCCGTTAATAACAGCATCAGCTTTCTTGAGTATATCCTCCAAAATAGGAATCATGTTATACTGACCAGAGAACACCCATGAGTAAGAGCCCAGGTTAGATGCCTCCCAACGGTCCACTATCTCCTGGTCAGTTACAATGTTGCCCATCATGCCCTCGTGGAAGATGCTGGGCAATGTGGTGTAGAGGTTGATGAGGCTATTGCCCAATGTCTCAGGTTTACCAGGCAAGCCCTCGGTGCTGGTAAACACCCTTTGCACCACTTTGCTGCTCAGGCTATTGTCACTTTGGAACTTGTCACGATTGCTCTCGTAACGAGGCTTGTTAGGTCTTGGGAAGTTATGCTTTACAGGGTTCTGACTGTCAGTGGGCACAACACCATCGAGGGTAAATCGTGACGACTGCTCACGTATCTCTATTTTGGGGTTGCACTGCACCAGTTCCTGACAGAAAGCAGCCATACTGATGACGCAACGACCCGACAAAGACGAGATAGCCAGTACGTTGCCCCCTTTCTTGAACACTTCAGGGAAGTTGTTATACATGGTACGCGCAATAAACTGATGCTGGTCCCACCCCAACTGTGTAAGCTCACTTACACCCGTCATCAGTTCCTGCTTGGCCGTCATAAACTTGTTGTAGAAGCTTTCGCCCTCTGCGGTAAGCTGGTGCTTGTTGTGGGCAGTAGTCATCAGCGTGTCAAGGTCTTTGTAGAGCTGGTCGCTCCAGTAATATCGAGAGCCATGACGGGCATAGTGACTGATGTAGAATGGTTTGTATCCTTTGGGTGCTTTGGTCAACTTGCTCACCTTCATTTCGTAGGGGTAGTCGTTGCCATAAGCCTTTTTCGGATCAGCCTTGAGCTTGTCAAATGCAGCATTGCTTTGCGCCCAGGTCATCATGGTGATAAACACTAAAAGTAAGGTTGAAACAAATCTTTTCATGGTTGATATAATTATTAAATAATAGTTGCAAAGATAAAAAGGTTTTTATTAATAATATGTTCTTTTCAACTGTTTTTTTGATTAATAAAAACTATTGCAATATTTGCAATTACTATACTTGCGTCAGCCCCAGACATACTATCAGGCCAATCTTCTGCGTCATATTCTGGAACTGGCACAGATGCCGCCAAAGCCGGAATTGAGCGGCGTCGGTGGTATTGAGACCTGGCGTGATGCCAGATTGTTCATAGTCTATAGGGATAGAATCTGGTCGGCATGTTCCTTGGTCTTCACCTGCTTGCCGGCAAAGATTTGCTCTATAATGCCTTCCTCGTTGATGATAAATGTGGTGCGGATGGTGCCTACAGTTTTCTTACCGTACATGACTTTCTCACCCCAGGCTCCCATGGCTTCCAAGAGAGTGTGGTCAATATCGGCTATCAGAGGGAAAGGAAGTTCGTATTTTTCCTTGAACTTAACATGGGAGGCAGCTGAGTCTTTGCTCACGCCTACCACCTCGTAGCCTGCTCCTTGCAGGTCGCTGTAACGATCACGTAGGCTGCATGCTTCTGCTGTGCAACCACTGGTGTTGTCTTTCGGATAAAAATAGAGTACCAGTTTACGTCCACGGTAATCACTTAGACGGATATCACGTCCCTGTTCGTCTTTTCCCAGTATCTCGGGAGCCTTATCTCCAATGTTCATAGCCAATATTTTTAGTCGTTATTTCTGCAAAGATAATAATTATCCTGTCATCGGCGCAGAGATTGTAGCGTTTTTCGTATCTTTGATGCCATGATATCGTATCTGAACATAGAGAATATACAGCGTAGCACTGATGAGGTGGAATATCATCCTTTGAAGCCGTTCTTGCCAGAGAATGCCAAGGTGCTGTTCCTGGGCAGTTTTCCGCCTCAACGAAAACGATGGTGTATGGACTTCTATTATCCTAACTTCATCAATGACCACTGGAGAATTGAGGGAGCTGTGTTTTTCGGCGACCGTCATCACTTCGTGGATGAAGCTGCCAAGCGATTCAAGATAGAAGAGATTGTGGTGTTCTGCCAGGAAAAGGGCATTGCTTTTTTCGACACCTCTACGGCTGTGAGGCGATTGAAGGACAATGCTGCTGACAAGTTCCTCGAAGTAGTGGAGCCTACCGATATACAGCAACTGATGAACCATCTGCCACATTTACGAGCTATTGTCACTACTGGCGAGAAAGCTACAACAACCATCTGTGCCACGCTTCGCATCGCAGAAACACCTAAGGTGAATGGCTTCGTACCCATTCCTGATGCCAGCAACTGCGATGGTATGCAGACAGTGCTCTATCGCCTTCCTTCTTCGTCAAGGGCTTATCCACTGGCATTTGACAAAAAAGTGGAGGCCTATAAGAAAATGTTTGAACGCTTTATGCAGGATGGTAATATGTATATAACTAAAAACGTAAATAGAAATGGACTATCTACCCAATGACCCGATGATGCTGGTATCCAGCGTGAACATGTTGTTAAGAGATGGCGAGTTTGACGACTTGGAGACCTTGTGCGCATATTTTGACAAGGATATGGAGGAACTGAAGGTCGCTTTGTTGGAAAACGGCTTTGAGTATAACGAGGAACAACGGCAATTCAGGTCCATATAAAACAAAAAGGATAGCCTGATAAGCTATCCTTTAAGCGGTGCGTACGAGACTCGAACTCGTGACCCCGTGCGTGACAGGCACGTATTCTAACCAACTGAACTAACGCACCAATTTGGTTTTGCGGTTGCAAAGGTATGTATTATATTTGGATTGTGCAAATTATTTTGCTATTTTTGTTGCCGATTTTTTTTACTAATAGATTAAGAAGAATGAAAGTAGTCATCATAGACTATAATGCAGGCAATATCCGCTCGGTAGAGAATGCCTTGAAAAGACTGGGCGTGGATTCTGTCATCACCGCTGATGAACAACTGATACGAACTGCCGACAAAGTGATTTTCCCTGGAGTAGGAGAGGCTGCTACTACCATGAGTTTCTTGAAGGAGCATGGCCTTGACTTGCTAATCAAAAGTCTTACCCAACCGGTGTTGGGTATTTGTTTGGGTATGCAACTGATGTGTAGTTATTCTGAGGAGGGTGATACCCAGTGCTTAGGTATCTTTGACACTGAGGTGAAACGCTTTATCAACCAGCGTCACGAGGATAAGGTGCCACACATGGGCTGGAATACCTTATATAATATTAAAGGTGAGCTGCTGAAAGGACTGCCAGCACATCCTTATGTGTATTTTGTGCATAGTTACTATGTGCCAGTAGGCAGCTATACGGTGGCGACCACCGACTATATCCAGCCATTCAGTGCTGCTATACTGAAAGACAATTTTTATGCTACCCAGTTTCATCCCGAAAAGAGTGGCTCAATCGGAGAACAGATTCTTAAAAACTTCTTGTTTGAGATATGATTGAACTGATTCCTGCTATAGATATTATAGATGGCAAGTGCGTAAGGCTCTCGCAAGGCGACTATGATAAGGTGAAAGAGTACAGTGCTTCTCCAGCTGATGTGGCAAAGGAGATGGAGGATCACGGTATTACCCGTCTGCATGTGGTTGATTTGGATGGAGCCAAGTCGAAACATGTGGTGAACTGGCGAACGCTGGAGCAGATTGCCAGAGCTACGAATCTGGTGATAGATTTTGGCGGTGGGGTAAAGACAGATGACGACCTGCGTATTGTGTTTGATTGCGGTGCTCAGATGGTGACGGGAGGCAGTATTGCCGTGAAAGAACCAGATACTTTTCAACGTTGGTTACTGAAATATGGTGCTGAGAAGATTATCTTAGGTGCAGATGTGAAAGAGGGTAAGGTGGCCGTAAGTGGTTGGCTGGAAGACAGCGATAACGAACTGATGTCATTTCTGGAACATTATACTCAGCAAGGTGTGCAGAAGGTGATATGCACTGAAATCAGCAGGGATGGTATGTTGCAAGGTCCTGCCGTTTCTTTATACAAAGATGTTTTGTCAGAATATCCCCATCTGCATCTTATTGCCAGCGGTGGCGTCAGTAGCATGGATGACATTGAGGCATTGGCAGAAGCGAGGGTGCCTGGTGTGATTTTTGGCAAGGCACTTTATGAGGGCCGCATAACATTTACAGATATAGAAAAGTACGTAATTCAATAAGTATGTTAGCAAAACGAATTATACCTTGTTTGGATATCAAAGACGGACAGACGGTGAAGGGTACTAACTTTGTGAACCTTCGTCAGGCTGGTGATCCTGTGGAACTGGCACGTGCTTACAGCGAACAGGGTGCTGACGAGCTGGTGTTCCTGGACATCACTGCCAGTTTTGAGGGACGTAAGACCTTTACTGAGCTGGTGAAACGCATTGCTGAGAATATCAGCATTCCTTTCACTGTGGGTGGAGGTATTCACGAACTAAGTGATGTGGACAGACTGCTGGCTGCTGGTGCAGATAAGATATCCATTAACTCTTCGGCAATCAAACATCCTGAGTTGATTGACCAGATAGCCCGTAATTTCGGATCGCAGGTTTGTGTGTTGGCTGTTGATGCCAAGCAGACTGAGAAGGGATGGTGGTGCTACCTCAATGGAGGTAGGGTAGAAACTGACAAAGAGTTGTTCAGCTGGGCAAAAGAAGGTGAACAACGAGGTGCGGGTGAGATACTTTTTACCAGCATGAACCATGATGGTGTGCGTACGGGCTATGCCAACGGGGCATTGGCAAAACTCAGTGATGATTTGTCGATACCCGTCATTGCATCAGGAGGAGCAGGTAAGATGGAGCATTTCCGTGATGTTTTTACCATAGGAAAAGCAGATGCTGCATTGGCAGCTGGTGTTTTTCACTTCGGAGATATACGAATTTCCGAATTAAAATCGTATCTTTGCAGCGAAAATATAACAATTAGGAATTAACAACGGAGATTGACTATTGATTATTCTATAATTTACAATTCTCAATTTTCAATTCTCAATTTTCTATTTAGAAGAATGTTGGATTTTAACAAAATGAATGGGCTGGTGCCTGCCATTATACAGGATGCTGAGACAGCGAAGGTGCTAATGCTCGGATACATGAATCAAGAAGCGTATGACAAGACTGTAGAAATAGGACTTGTTACTTTCTTTAGCCGCACACGTCAGCGTTTGTGGACCAAAGGAGAAGAGAGTGGCAACTTTTTAGATGTAGTGTCTATCAAGGAGGACTGCGATCATGACACCTTGTTGATACAAGTGCATCCAAGAGGACCTGTGTGTCATACGGGAACAGATACCTGTTGGGGGGAAGTAAATAGCGAACCTGTGATGTTTCTCAAGGAGTTGCAGCGCTTCATCCAGCAACGTCATGAGGAAATGCCAGAAGGTTCATATACCACCAGCTTATTCCAAAGTGGCATCAATAAGATGGCACAGAAAGTGGGTGAGGAAGCTGTTGAGACCATCATCGAGGCTGCTAACGGTACTAATGACCGTTTGATATATGAAGGTTCAGACTTGTTGTATCACCTGATTGTGATGCTTACTGCCAAGGGTTTGAGTATTGAGGATCTGGCGCGTGAGTTGGAAGAACGCCATAAGCCTAATTGGAAAAAGCATTGATGGATGAAGTATTGATAAAATACAAGGGTGTAAGGGTCAGTCAGGACTATGATACTGTACTGCGAGGGGTGGACCTGGAACTATGCAGGGGCTCTTTCGTCTATCTGATAGGTAAGGTAGGTACAGGAAAGTCGAGTTTGTTGAAAACCATGTATGGTGAGTTGGATATCACTGACGGTGAGGCTGAGGTATTAGGCTATAACATGCGAAAGTTGAAGCAGAAGCATATACCCAAGTTGAGGCGTCGTCTTGGCATTGTGTTTCAGGATTTCCAGCTGCTTACCGACCGTTCTGTGTATGATAACCTGCGATTTGTATTGCGTGCTACAGGCTGGCACGACAAGAAGGAGATCGATAACCGCATCAAAGCCGTGCTGAACTTGGTGGGTATGGAGGATAAAGAAGACAAGTTGCCCAACGAACTGTCAGGTGGTGAGCAACAACGCGTGGTGATAGCCAGAGCGGTGCTCAACTCTCCTGATATCATCATGGCTGATGAGCCTACGGGTAATTTGGATACAGAAACTGGGCGTGCCATTACCAAATTGCTGCACGACCTGAGCGATACGGGATCACTGGTGATAATGACTACCCATAACCTGCAACTGCTCCGTGAGTTTCCTGGAGAAGTGTATCGTTGTGAGGATCAAAAATTGGTGAAAGAAGAACAAGATAATTATTAATTGCATTAGAATATGAAAGTATTAAAGTTTGGAGGTACTTCAGTAGGCACAGCTCAGCGCATGAAGGATGTGGCTAAGCTGATCACTGACGGTGAATGTAAGATTGTGGTTTTGTCCGCCATGTCGGGTACCACAAACACATTGGTGGAAATCTCGGATTATCTGTATAAGAAGAATCCTGATGGCGCCAATGAAGTGATTAACAAACTGGAAAGTAAATACGAGCGTCATATAGACGAACTCTATTCGACACCAGAGTTCAAACAAAAGGGCTTGGAAGTTATTAAGTTGCATTTTGATGAGATACGCTCTTATACCAAAGACCTCTTCACTTTGTATGAAGAAAGGTTGATTCTTTCTCATGGTGAGCTGATCTCTACCGCCATGATGAATCTCTATTTGCAAGAGCAGGGCGTGAAATCTGTGCTGTTGAATGCACTCGATTTTATGCGTATGGATAAAAATGCGGAGCCTGATCCTGTATATATCAAAGAGAAACTGATGGCACAACTGGATTTACATGCTGGTGCTGACCTTTATATCACACAGGGCTTTATCTGCCGTAATTCTTATGGTGAGGTGGATAACCTGCAGCGTGGTGGCAGTGATTATACGGCTTCTTTGCTGGGTGCTGCTATCAATGCCGAGGAGATACAGATATGGACTGACATTGATGGTATGCACAACAATGATCCTCGTGTAGTGGACAAGACCAATCCTGTGCCAATGTTACATTTCGAGGAAGCTGCTGAGTTAGCTTATTTTGGCGCTAAGATTCTGCATCCAACTTGCATCCAACCTGCTAAATATGCCAATATTCCTGTGCGCTTGCTGAATACCATGGAGCCAACCGCACCAGGAACCTTGATTTCTAACAAGACCAAGCGTGACACCATCAAGGCTGTAGCTGCTAAGGACAATATCACGGCTATCAAGATAAAGTCAAGCCGCATGTTGCTGGCATACGGCTTCTTGCGCAAGGTGTTTGAGATTTTCGAGAGTTACCAGACCAGTATCGATATGATCTGCACTTCAGAGGTGGGTGTGTCTGTGACGATTGATAACACCAAACATTTGAACGAGATTCTGGAAGACCTACGTAAGTATGGCACTGTGACAGTAGATAAGGATATGTGCATTGTATGCATTGTGGGCGACTTGGAGTGGGAGAACATTGGCTTCGAGGCGTTGGCTGTGGATGCACTGCATGACATTCCTGTGCGTATGATTTCATATGGTGGCAGCAATTACAACATTTCTCTTTTGATTCGCCAAAGCGACAAGAAGAGAGCGTTGCAGCAACTCAGTGATAAATTATTTAACGACAAATGAAAAGGATGGATTGCTTCCTACAGGAGCAATCCATTTTTAATTTACAACTAAATGAAAGGACAGTTTCCAATTGAAAAGTTCGGTGCCTTGCAGACACCTTTTTATTATTACGACACCCACATCTTGCGTGAAACCCTGGAGGTAATCAAAAAAGAGCTGGACAAGATGGACCATGCTGTGGTGCATTATGCTATTAAAGCGAATGCTAATCCGCAGGTGTTACGTACCATCCGTGAATATGGGTTAGGTGCCGATTGTGTCAGCGGCGGAGAGATAAAGGCAGCTTTGCAGGCTGGCTTTTCTCCAGATAAGATTGTTTTTGCTGGTGTGGGTAAGGCTGATTGGGAAATTAACTTAGGATTAGAGCATGGCATTTTCTGTTTCAATGTAGAGTCAATCCCCGAACTGGAGATAATTAATGAGCTGGCTGCTGCCAAAGGAGTTGTGGCACAGGTGGAGTTTCGTGTGAACCCTGACGTGAAAGCGCATACTCATGCCAATATCACTACAGGTATGGCAGAGAATAAGTTTGGTATTGCCTTGTGTGATGTGGAACGGGTGATTGCCTTGTCTGAAAAGATGCAGCATGTCAAGTTTATAGGTCTGCATTTCCATATCGGTTCTCAGATATTGGACATGGGCGATTTCGCTGCCCTCTGCAACCGTGTAAACGAACTTTTGGCACAATTCGAGCAACATCATATCAAGATTGAGAATATCAATGTAGGCGGTGGTCTGGGCGTTGATTATCAACATCCTAACAGACGGGCTATACCTGATTTCCATGATTATTTCAAGACCATCAATACGCTGATTAGGCGCCGTGAAGGTCAGGTGCTGCACTTTGAACCAGGACGTTCTGTGGTGGCGCAGTGTGGCTCTCTCATTTCTAAAGTGTTGTATGTGAAACAAGGTACCAACAAGCAGTTTGCTATTTTAGATGCGGGTATGACTGACCTTATTCGTCCTGCTCTCTATCAAGCATATCATAAAATTGAAAACATCACCTCTGACTTACCGACTGAAACCTATGATGTAGTAGGACCTATTTGTGAGTCCAGCGATGTGTTTGGCAAGGCTGTTGATTTGAACAAGACAATGCGTGGTGACTTGATTGCCATCCGTTCCGCAGGCGCCTATGGTGAGATCATGGCCTCGCAGTATAATTGCAGGGCATTGCCTAAAGGATATACCACTGAAGATTTGTTTTAACACAATAATCTCCCCCGCCAGATAGACGGGGGAGATTTCTTTTATTTCAACAGATCAGGTTCTTTACATACATAAGTTTCCTCGCCAGGTAGGCAGGAAACACCTTCTTATTTCAGTACCCCAAGTTCTCTGCCCACCTTGATAAATGCATCGATGCAACGATCCAAGTGCTCACGCTCATGACCAGCAGAAAGTTGAACACGGATGCGTGCCTCGCCTTTCGGTACTACAGGGTAATAGAAACCTGTTACATAGATACCTTCTTCCTGCATCTTGGCAGCAAATACCTGTGACAATTTCGCATCGTAGAGCATCACTGCGCAGATAGCACTCTGGGTAGGTTTGATGTCAAAGCCAGCAGCTATCATTTTATCACGGAAGTAGTTGACATTGCTTACTAACTTGTCGTGCAACGCATTGCTTTCTTTCAGCATCTTGAATGTTTCAAGAGCGGCACCGATAATAGCAGGAGCTACAGAGTTGGAGAACAGGTAAGGACGGCTGCGCTGACGCAACAGGTCGATGATCTCTTTGCGACCTGTGGTAAAACCACCCATAGCACCTCCAAAAGCCTTACCCAAAGTACCTGTATATATATCCACGCGACCATAGGTCTTATATAATTCACTCACGCCATGACCAGTTGGACCTACTACACCTGCAGAATGTGACTCGTCCACCATTACCAAAGCATCGTACTTCTCAGCTAAATCACAAATCTTGTCGAGAGGCGCCACATTGCCATCCATCGAGAATACACCATCTGTACAGATGATGCGGAAACGCTGTGCCTGAGCCTCCTTCAGGCATTTCTCCAACTCTTCCATGTTGGCGTTGGCATAGCGATAGCGTTTCGCCTTGCATAAACGAACGCCATCAATGATGCTGGCATGGTTCAGAGAGTCGCTGATGATTGCATCCTCTTCCGTGAACAAGGGTTCAAACACACCACCATTGGCATCGAAGCAGGCTGCATAGAGAATAGTATCTTCGGTCTGGAAGTAGTCGGCTATAGCAGCCTCCAACTCCTTGTGAATATCTTGTGTGCCACAGATAAAACGAACTGAAGACATGCCATAACCACGATGATCCATCATCTTCTTGGCAGCTTCAATCAATCGGGGATTGTCAGAAAGGCCTAAATAGTTGTTAGCACAAAAATTCAGTACTTCTTGTCCTTTTACTGTGATAGCAGCACGTTGTGGACTCTCAATCAGGCGCTCTTCTTTGTATAGCCCTGCCTCCTTTATCTCAGCCAATGTGTTGGCGAGATGATCTTGCATTTTTCCGTACATATGTCAAATTGTTTAAGATTTAGTGTCAATAGTCAATTTCACCGCCAAATTAGCGAAAATAATTCAAATAATGATTATCTTTGTGCAACAAAATGAGAATAGACCTAAAAAACTTTAGATATGAAAAATATATTGGTGATTGGCGCTACAGGGCAGATAGGTTCTGAGTTAACCATGGAGCTGAGAGGCAGGTATGGCAATAGTCATGTAATTGCTGGATATATAAAGGGTTCAGAGCCGAAAGGTGTCTTGAAAGAATCAGGCCCATCGGCTTTGGCTGATGTAACTGATGCCGATGCCATAGCCAAGGTGGTGAGGGATTACCGCATTGACGCCATCTATAATTTGGCAGCGTTGTTGTCTGTGGTGGCTGAAAGGAATCCTCGTTTAGCTTGGAAGATTGGTGTGGATGGTTTGTGGAATGTGCTGGAGGTGGCACGTGAGTATCATTGTTCAGTGTTTACTCCCAGCTCTATCGGTTCGTTTGGACTTTCCACCCCTCATGTGATGACACCTCAGGATACCATACAGCGTCCAGGAACCATTTATGGGGTGAGCAAGGTAACCACCGAGTTGTTGAGCGACTATTATTTTATGAAATATGGAGTGGATACCAGGTCGGTGCGTTACCCGGGCATTATATCGTATGTAACGCCTCCTGGTGGCGGTACCACTGACTATGCGGTGGATGTCTATTATTATGCCGTGAGGGGTGAAAAGTTTATTTGCCCTATTAAAGAAGGTACTCTGATGGATATGATATATATGCCAGATGCGTTGCATGCTTCGATCATGTTAATGGAGGCAGACCCTGCCAAACTGGTTCATCGCAATGCTTTTAACTTGGCTTCGATGAGTTTTGCACCTGAAACTATTTATGAGGCTATCAAAAAACAGATGCCTCAGTTTGAGATGGAATATCAGGTAGATCCGTTGAAGCAACACATAGCTGAAAGCTGGCCCGACTGCATGGATGACAGCTGTGCACGGATGGAGTGGGGGTGGCAGCCCAAGTATGACTTAGAAACCATGACCACTGATATGCTGGAGAAATTGAAGATAAAGTTAAAACAATAAGATAATGAATAATAGTTGGATATCTTTTTGCGGCCTTTTAATGATATGGTTCCTCGCGTCCTGCGCGGGGAAGCAAGCCAATGTTACAAAGGAAGCAGAATTAATGTCTAACGATACTTTGATAGTTGAAACATCTCTGGAGCCTGAACCTGAGGTAGAAAAGGAAGTGGTGCCGACCAGGGTGGATGAACTGTTTGACGACTTTATCTGGAACTTTGCCTCAGATGAACGCTTGCAGCGACGCAGGATAAGATTCCCCTTGCATGTCAACACTATGGACAGTATCCAGCAAGTGGAACGCAGGGATTGGCAACATGACCACCTGTTTGCCGAACAGCCTACTTATACGTTGTTATTCGACAAGGAATCGGATTTTGATTTTGAAGGTGATACTTCACTTAACTCAGCTGAAGTGGAATGGATTTATTTAGATTCCATGATGCGACAGCGTTATTATTTTGAACGAGACAAGGGTGCGTGGATGCTCGATTCTATTTCTTTGCTGCCATTGACTCCTATGGATGATGAAAGTGGTTTTCTGGCTTTCTATATCCGATTTGCCAACGATAGTATTTATCAGTTGGATCACCTTGCCAATCCTATTGAGTTTGTGACGTTGGATCCTGATGACGAGTTCTCCATCTTGGAAACTACTTTAGGTATCAGTCAGTGGTTTGCGTTTAAGCCAGAACTGCCTGTCGATAGACTGACAAACATCAATTATGGTCAGGCCAATGATGGTAGGTCGAGAAGGAAGATTTTGAAAGTGAATGGCTTCCAGGATGGCACATCTATTATTTTGTATTTTCGCAAACGTGGTGGCGAATGGGAAATGTATAAATTTGAAGATACTTCGATTTAATTGATAATTGATTAATGGGTAATTGCGTTATAAAGAACACTTTTGGACTGAAGGTTGAAGCTGCTCATTTGCTGGAATACACCTCGGAAGAAGAATTGGAGGGTTTTATTGCCGAAGGTAAGGTCAAAGTTCCTTTCTTGCATGTGGGAGGGGGTAGCAATTTGCTGTTCATGCACGAACGCTATGATGGTACCGTGCTACATTCTCAGATAAAAGGGATACAGGTAACCGCTGAAGATGATTCCGAAGTTTTTGTCCGTGTAGGTGCTGGAGAAGTGTGGGATGATTTTGTTGCCTACTGCGTACACCGTGGTTGGTATGGCGCAGAGAACTTGTCCCTCATCCCCGGTGAAGTGGGAGCCAGTGCTGTTCAGAATATTGGCGCTTATGGAGTAGAAGTGAAAGACTTGATTACCTCCGTTGAGACAGTTGATTATAAGGGACAGAAACGTGTGTTTCAGAATGCAGAGTGTGCGTACGCTTATCGCAATAGCATCTTTAAACGCCCAGAGATGAAGTCATATTTTGTGACCTACGTTAACTTTAGGTTGAGTAAATTAGTCCAATTTAAATTAGACTATGGTACCATTCGCAAGGAGTTGGCAGATGCTCCATCCGTCACATTACCCTTAGTGCGGCAAACCATCATTAAGATACGTCAGAGTAAGTTGCCAGACCCTCAGTTATTGGGTAATGCCGGTAGCTTCTTTACCAATCCTATCGTCTCCAGGGAGAAATGGCAGAGCCTTTTGGCTCAATATCCCAATATGCCGTATTATGAAATAGACGAGCAGTCTGTCAAGATACCTGCAGGTTGGATGATTGAACAAACGGGGTGGAAAGGCAAAGCGTTGGGCAATGCAGCAGTTTATGAAAAACAAGCTTTGATTCTGGTTAATTTAGGCAATGCTACGGGTGCTGAAATCGTGGCATTGTCGGAAGCTGTTTGCCATGATGTGGCTTCGCAGTTTGGTATCGAAATACATCCCGAAGTGAACTTTATTGAATAGTGTTGATATGAAGGTCAGAATCTTAGGCTCTGGAACATCCATGGGTGTACCCACTTTGGGGTGCAATTGTGAAGTGTGCCGGTCAACCGACCCTCGCGACAAGCGTTTTCGTTGCTCTTCACTTGTCTATACCGATGATGCCGTGATTCTGATTGATTGTGGTCCTGATTTCCGTCAGCAATACATGCAGGTACAGCCATTCGTGGTACCCGATGCCATCCTGATTACTCATGAGCATTCCGACCATGTGGGTGGCTTGGACGATTTAAGACCCAGCAATGTGTTTGGTGAAGTAGATGTTTATGCTGAGGATTATACGGCACGTGACCTACAAACACGGTTGCCCTATTGCTTCGTAAAAGAAAAATACCCTGGAGTGCCAGGTATCAGTCTGCATGAAGTGGTACCTTTTCAACCCTTCAAAGTAAATAATACTGAAGTTTTGCCGCTTAGAGTAATGCATGGTGACCTCCCTATCTTGGGCTTCCGCATCGGTACTTTTGGGTATGTTACTGATATGAAGACCATGCCACAGGAGTCGTATGATGCGTTGAAAGGATTGGATGTGCTGATCATGAATGCCTTGCATGTGTATGAACACCCTACCCATCAGAATATTCAACAAGCTATTGATAATGCCCATCGTATTGGTGCCAAGGAAACCTATTTCATTCATATGAGTCATCACGCTGGTCTTCATGCCGTTGTTGATGCCCAACTTCCTCCTCATATTCATTTCGCTTATGATGGATTAGAACTGGGATTTTAATTTTTTTTAGGCATTTCTTGTATATATTAGATGTTTTTAATAATTTTGTGAAAATTATCTAATAAGCGTGAAATCTGTCGTGATACATAGGATTGCCGTAGGGATGTCGTTGCTATTGTTGATAGCTGGCGTTGTGGCATACCAGTATCTACATCATTCCAGAATCTCACAGGTAACAACCAACGATTTATACTCTTTAGTTCCTGCCGATGCCTTTGCAGTAGTGGAAACAGATGATGTGGTTGCTTTCGTGGATGATATGAGCGATGGAGCACTGATTAATGTTTCTTTACCGGCATCCGATATGGTAAATTGCCTTAGAGATTATGTACATGGTTTTTTAGAAGCATCACCACACGGGTTAAGTACGCAGTTGAGCAAGGTGTTGTTGAGCTATCATCAACCCGAGGGTCCGGTTAACCAGATTCTCTATTGCAGTGTTGAGGCCGATGATGCTGCTATGTTCCAAGATTTCTTTACGCGTTATTTCCAGAATCCTGTAGGCGAGCCAGAGATCATCAACTTCAAAGGTGAAGATATTGCTGTGTATCAGTTGGCTGATGGACACGAACTATCAGCTTACGTCACCGATAATTTGTTGGCGCTCAGTTTCAGTAACAAGTTACTGCAGCGGGTCATTGAAGCGCAACAACAAAGCGGCACGCTTGCCAGCGATGCCGCTTTTATGGACTTACAAAATACTAAATCCTCTTTTGCTCGCACAGCTATCTATCAGCAGATCGATAACCGTTGGGAGATGAGCTATTAGAATGGCAGATCATCTGCCGGATTGCTCTCACCACCTGTGAAAGGAGCAGGTTCTGGAGCAAAAGGAGGTACAGGATCTGCCGTTGAGGAATTATCTGCAGCACCTTCCTGCACTCTCTCTACTTTCCATGCGCGAATGGTATTGAACCATTTATCTTGCCATTGACGGGCATCAATGTCGAACGATACGTTCAACTCTTCTCCCATTTGAATATTGAATTGGTCAATTTTGTCACCGCCAAATACTTCAAAGCACATGCGACGAGGGTATTGGTCGTGGTTCTCCACTACATATGACTGAACTTTCCACTCGTTTCCAGTTGATTTTGACACACCTGTACGAGCAGGTAAAATTGCGATTACTCTTCCACTAAATTCCATATCTTATTCCTTCTAATTATTAATGATGCGAAGATACAACTTTTTTCCGACATAAGAAAAGAGGAGCGTTCATTTTTGAACACCCCTCTTGTACTTTTCTTTAGGATTGAAGAATTAAGCCTCAGCGGCAGCTGACTTTGAGTTGACTCTCTTCTCCTTGATGCGAGCCTTCTTACCAGTAAGCTTACGCAGGTAATACAGCTTAGCACGACGTACCTTACCTACCTTGTTTACTTCGATGCTCTCGATGTGCGGAGACTCAATAGGGAAAATACGCTCAACACCAATGGTGCCTGACATTTTGCGTACGGTGAAACGCTTCTTCTCACCATGACCACAAATCTTGATAACAATACCACGATACTGCTGTACACGTTCCTTGTTACCTTCCACGATACGATATGCTACGGTTACGGTATCGCCAGCCTTGAACTGAGGATAAGTCTTGCCAGTAGCAAATGCTTCTTCTGCAATTTTAAGTAAATCCATCTTCTTAATTGTATAAATTGTTTATAACTACGCAACATACCAGGCCTCATCGTGGGATGTAT
>OMSH01000008.1 GCA_900313715.1 uncultured Prevotellaceae bacterium | reverse complement strand
TTCATAATACTTTAGTTTAGGTCTAGGTTAATACTTTACTTTTACCCCTCTGGCTCTCCGAGCCACCTCCCCTTTGCAGGGGGAGGAGCTTTGAGAACTGCCCCTCTGGCTGCTCCCTTTACATGGAGAGGAGCTTTAGGGAGCTGCTCCCCTGATTTATAAGGGGAGCTGTCAGCTTGCTGACTGAGGGGTGCTTAGAACTGTCCCCCTCTGGCTGCTCCCTTTACATGGGGAGGAGCTTTGAGAACTGCCCCTCTGGCTGCTCCCTTTACATGGGGTGGAGTTTTAGGGAGCTGCTCCCCTGATTTATTAGGGGAGCTGTCCGAAGGACTGAGGGGTGCTTAAATCTGCATATCGCTGCCACCACCGTTGCCACCTCCACCGTCGTTGCCACCAGTGTTACCGCCAGTTGAGCCACCAGTATTGCCGCCAGTACTTGGCACACTGCCACCCGAGCGAGTTACTGCCACTGCGGTAGAGATAGGGGTAAGCGTCTGCATCTTGCGAATCTTGCCGTTGAGAGTCACCTCCTTGGTATCCACGATGTTGCGGAGTTCCAGGGCGCAAGATTCCTTGAATACCTTACCGCTGATGTTGTCCAGCTTAGAGGTGTCAGGCAGGAAACGGATGTGAATTGCATCCACAATGTCGTTAGGGTTCAGACCGTCCATATCCTCGATGCTTGCCACACATTGTTATGAGACTGATTTTTATTGGGAAAATAAGAAAGGAAACAGTTTCCAGTTAGAGGTGGAGGAGCTACGGGTTATGGATTACGCAAATACATCAGAAGATATTTTATGTAAGTATGTCCATACCGAATATAATAAAGAGAAATCAATGTTTGTGCAACGCTGCAAAGGTGAATAAAAGATCTCGCTCTTCCAAACTTTTTATGTTAAAACCCTGTTAAGATTTCAGAAGGAGTTATTTATATAAAAACATCTAACGTCAACAATGCTGGGGTGTGCTTTGATGCTTTAACTCACCACACTTGCTTTTGTGGAATGTGTTTAATTCTTGTCCGCGCTGTTGCAAGTGCGGACTATTTTTAGTACTTTTGTAATCAAATAAATTGTAAATAATAAGGTAATAATTATTGATGAATATGGAAACATACAAGCAGATTGACCTAAACAACTATGTTCAGACGGGCGAGGGTGGGACATCCCTTACCTATACACACAAGACACACCCCACGATGGCCAAACTCTTCAACCTGGTCAACGAAGCCGAGCTGGCAGAGCGGGAATTTCTGACGGCCCGCACTGTCTTCGAGATGGGTGTACCGACGCCGGAGCCACTCCAGCTGGTGACAGATGGTGAACGCCGAGGCGTGGAATATGAACTGATCAGCAACAAGCGTTCCTTTACGCGTATTATCTCGCAGGAGCCGGAGAGGCTGGAGGAGATTTCGCTGGTTTTCGCCCGCATGGCCCACGAACTGCACACAATGAAGGCCGACACGTCGCGCCTCACGTCAGTCAAGGAGAGGCTGCGCCGCTTCTATCTGGAAAAAGGCGACAAGGTGACGGAAGAGTACAAGGCGCGCGCGCTGGACTTTATTGACAAGACTCCCGATGCAGACACCTGCCTGCACGGCGACCTGCATATCGGCAATGTCATTACTGACGGACGGCGCAACCTCTGGATCGATCTGGGACAGTTCTGCTATGGCGAGCCGGAGTGGGACTTAGGGTGGTTGTGGACCCTGTGCAACAATATGGACGGCCAGCGAAGCAACTTCATCCTCCATGTGACCCCTGAGACGCTCAAAGCCCACTGGAACATCTTCCTCGCTGCCTACCTGGGGACGAATGACCAAGCAACCATTGGCCAGTTTACCAGGCGACTTATGGCCTACTATGCTGTCAGACTGCCCTATATGTTAGACATGCAAGTACAGGGTCGCCTCCCCGAGGATGCCTTGCGGATACTGCCGAAGATGATAGGATAATTAATAATAGACATCACGAATTCGGGAAAACGATCGTGATAAAGATAATGGATGCTCAGCTGTTAGGCATCAAGAAGGCTGGCTATAAGCTCTACTGGATTGGTTGTGGTACTTCAGACTTTGCCTATGCTGGAAGTCAGGTGCTCGATCAGGCTTTGACGCGCAATGGCATGGAGCACACCTTCTATAAGAGTACTGGTGGCCACGAGTGGAAGAACTGGCGTTTGTATCTGAATACTTTTGCTCAGTTGTTATTCAAGTAATAGAAGATTATGTGATTATAAGGAGGCAGTTACTAAATTGTAGCTGCCTCCTTTTAGTTTGGTGAATGGTGGTGTAGGTCGTGCCACCAAATGATGATCCATTAGGGTAAGGTAAGCGAATAGGGCTTGTCAGTTAGAGCAAGTCCTCGCTTTCTGTTGGGCTTGGGGCCCATGTCAAATTCTATGATACAACCCTCGGTAAGCTGGCTATGTGTGATGTACAGTTTGGAGTAAGGTTGTCCGTTGATCCGCACACGCTGTACATAGCGGCTCTTGTCACTTACATTGGGTGCCTTGATTTCTACATCACGCCCATTCTCTAATTTCAACTTCATATAGGGCATGTAAGGAGCGCCAAGGACATACTGGTCGGTACCTGGGGCTACAGGGTAGAAACCAAGGGCTGAGAAGATATACCAAGCCGACATCTGTCCACAGTCGTCATTGCCACCCAGTCCGCGGATGTCGTTGCGATACATCTTGTTCAAGATGGTGCGGAGCCACTCTTGCGTCTTCCAGGGTGTGGAGGTCCAGGCATAAAGATAGGGAACATGGTGTGAGGGCTCGTTGCCATGCACATAGCCACCCACCAAACATTCGGCTGTAATGTCCTCGTTGTCAGCGTAGTATTTCTCGGGCAAATCCATGGCAAACAAGGCATTCAGTTTGTCGAGGAAAGCCTGTTCGCCTCCCATGCATTGCATCAGACCAAATACGTCTTGGGGGGCATGGAAAGAGAAGTTCCACGAATTACCCTCGATAAATCCCTCACCGTAGGTCTGGTAAGGGTCAAGGTCTTTCTTGAAAGTTCCATCCAAGTAGCGGGGCGATGCAAAACCAATAGTAGTGTCGAAAGTATTGCGATAATGCAAGGCACGTTTCTGGAACTCAGTCGCCACCTGCTCATTGCCCATTGCCTTGGCAGCTGCATAAATGGTCCAGTCGTCAAAACTATATTCCAGCGTGTTGGAAGCTGCTGTATCATCGTTGTCAAAAGGGGCATAGCCCAAACGGATATAGTCTGTTACACTGGGGAAATAGCGGTTGGTAGCTGTCTTCACCATCGCTTGCATGGCTTCTTCCTTGTTGATGTCAGCACCTTTGACAATGGCATCAGCCAGCACCGTCACAGCATGATAGCCTGTCATTCACCATCCCTCGTTACCCATGAGGCTCCATACAGGCAGCATGCTCAATGTCTGCTGTTGTTGGTGCCGAATCATCGATTTCACCATATTGGTATTACGCGATGGCTTGAGCAAGCCTAACAGGGGGTGCTCAGCCCTGTAGGTGTCCCATACAGAGAAAACAGTATAGTTGTCAAAATCATTGGCGATATGTATGTTACCATCTACCCCACGGTATTGCCTGTCAATATCCATATAGACAGAAGGGTTAATCATCGTGTGGTAAAGTGAGGTGTATAGCATCGCTTGCTGGTCGGGGGTGCCGTAGCAATCGATGACCGACAACTCGCGGTTCCAAGCATCGTGTGTCTCTTGACAGATGGTTTCGAATGACTTGCCAGCTGTCTCAGCAACCAGGTTCTTCAGGGCTCCTTCGGTGGAAACGGCAGAGATGGCTACCTTGACTACCAGCTCTGAAGATGCCGCAGGGTCAAAATTGAAGTAAGCTACCATGCTTCGTCCTGCCATATCTGGGAAGTTGTGATAACGGTCGAATTTGCGCCAGAAGCCCACATACTTCTCCTGTTTTCTGTCTTGATAGCCGTAGCTGCTGATGGGTTTGGAGAAAGAGATGGCAAAGTAGGTGTAGTTGGTACGAGCCCAGCCGTCAGTGAGGCG
Organism: uncultured Prevotellaceae bacterium; assembly: GCA_900313715.1. Classification (GTDB taxonomy): domain Bacteria; phylum Bacteroidota; class Bacteroidia; order Bacteroidales; family Bacteroidaceae; genus Bacteroides. The sequence continues at coordinate 8,220 of OMSH01000008.1, read as the reverse complement.
ATAGCCAGTCAGCAGTGTGTCATTCTCTACCCGCAGGGTGGACCAAAGCACCTTTCCGTCGTAGTTATAAATACCATGCAGGAGGTCGAGGATAATACGCTGGTCACTGCTCTTTGGGTAGGTGTATTTATGAACACCTACACGCTGGGTCGCTGTGAGTTGTACCTGCACGCCATTGTCAGCTAAGGTTACCGCATAATAGCCAGGGGAGGCCTTTTCTGTGTCATGTGAAAAACGCTGGCGATAGCCACTGTCGGGATGCTCTTTGGTGCCGGGATTGAGTTGTAAGGCACCAGTCTGCGGCATGATGAGCAAATCGCCCAAATCGGAATGACCTGTTCCGCTGAGGTGGGTATGGCTGAAGCCCACGATGGTATTGTCGGTATGTTGATAGCCCGCACAATACTCATAAACCTTGCCTTGATAAACCCCATTGATGTTGTGGGGGATGGTGTCGGTATCTGGACTAAGTTGTACGATGCCGAAGGGGGCACAAGCACCGGGGAAAGTGTGTCCCATGCCTTCAGTACCTATCAACGGGTTGACATAAGATGTCTTGTCACCAACTTGGTCAGCCTTACCTGCGAGGCACGACAAGACCATCACTGTTATCAAAAATATGCTCTTTTTCATGGCGATATAGTTCTTATTAGTTAATGATTGTTCTTGTTTTTGCCGTAAAGGTAATAAAAAACAATTAGCTCTGCGGCTTTTTCTTCTTCTTTTTATGAATAATACTATTGGTGATGGGAGAGTTGTTTCTCTCCTTCTCATAAATAAGGATTTAATATTGTATCCTTGTTATTTATGTTAATTATTAACAATTATCAACCATTCTGTTTAGATTTATAAAAATCACTACCCAAATTTGTTTGGATTGTAAGTTTGTGTAATATTCTTCTTACATACTATCTTAGTCTTTTTGTGAAATGCATGCTATTGTCCTAATTTTGCCCTTGAAAGCTTTCAGTTAGTATTAATTCTAAAGGTAAATGTGATGAAAAGAATTGAAGCGATTATCCGCAAAACAAAGTTTGAGGAGGTTAAAGAAGCCCTGCTCCAGTCGGATATCAACTGGTTCGAGTACCACAATGTACATGGCATTGGACAAAGCAGGGAGGAACGCATCTATCGTGGCGTTCAGTATAGCACCGATGTAATTGAGCGAGTTGCATTGACTATTGTCTGCCGTGACCAGTTTGTAGAACCCACCATAAAGGTGATTCTGCAGGTGGCTCACACGGGAGAAATAGGTGATGGCCGTATTTTTGTCAGCGACATTATTGACGTTTGGTCTATTCGTACTAGCGAAAATGGCGATACCGTGCTACGTGATAAGAAGTAGCTACAAGTATAACAACTAAAGATGTAAGATTATGAATGAGATAGGATTTTCACTTGATACAGTATGGATGTTATTGGCAGCCATGCTGGTATTCTGGATGCAACCAGGCTTTGCCTTGGCTGAGGCTGGATTTACGCGCAGCAAGAACACGGCGAACATATTGATGAAGAACTTCGTTGACTTTATGTTTGGATCATTGCTGTTCTTCTTTATGGGTTTCGGACTGATGTTTGGCAATGAAGGTGCAGGTTTTGTGGGTATGCCCAACTGGGGTGACCTTTCTTTTTACCAGAGCGATTTGCCTGTAGAGGGATTCCTGATATTCGAGACCGTCTTTTGTGCTACCTCGGCTACTATCGTGAGTGGTGCGATGGCTGAGCGTACGAAGTTTTCCATGTATTTGATATATAGTGCATTCATATCATTGATTATTTACCCGATAGAAGGTCACTGGACCTGGGGTGGTGGTTGGCTGTGCAACGATGCTGCTGACGGCTTTATGATGAGCACCTTTGGCGATGTATTCCACGACTTTGCTGGGTCTGCCATTGTTCATAGCGTTGGGGGGGTACTCGCCTTAATAGGTGCTATGGCATTAGGTCCCAGACTGGGCAAATATGGTAAAGATGGTAAGATACGTGCTATTCCTGGACATAACCTGACGATGGCTGCCTTGGGTGTGTTCATACTGTGGTTGGGTTGGTTCGGTTTTAACCCAGGGAGTCAGTTGGCTGCATCAGGAGAGGTAAACCGAGTGGCGATATCACATGTATTCCTCACCACCAACTTGGCAGCAGCTGCAGGTGGTGTGGCAACGATGTTCCTCACTTGGCTGAAGTATGGTAAGCCTTCACTCTCCCTGACGCTCAATGGTGTGTTGGCGGGTCTTGTTGGCATTACTGCCGGTTGTGATTTGGTCTCTCCTGTTGGTGCAGTCATCATTGGCCTGGTATGCGGTATTGTATTGGTATATGCCATTGAGTTTATCGATCGCAAGTTACACATTGATGATCCTGTGGGTGCCTCTTCGGTGCATGGTGTATGTGGTATTTTAGGTACGCTGATGACAGGACTGCTTTCCACCTCCAATGGTGCTTTCTATGGTCACGGATGGGGATGCTTCGGAGCCGAGTGCTTTGGTATCTTGTGTATCGACCTTTGGGCAGCTGCTTGTGGCTTTGCTTTGTTCTATGGTATTAAGAAGTGGCATGGACTGCGTGTGACATCTCGTATCGAGGAAGAAGGTCTTGATATATATGAGCACGGAGAGAGTTGCTACAACTAACAAACTGTCAGATCCTAATATTATTATTTTCTATTATGATGAAGGTAAGAAAATTACTCTTCATGGCTACACTGTTCCTGTCAGTGATAGCCGTGGAAGCACAGAATAACCATATTGAGACAACCATTTCAGCCGATTTTGTCAGTCAATATATCTGGCGAGGACAAGATTTGGGGAATGTTTCATTACAGCCCTCTTTTGGGGTTAGTTATAAAGGTCTATCCCTTTCGGCATGGGGAAATTTAGGGATTAGTAATCCTGCTGATACCAAAGAATTTGACCTGATGGTTGGCTATACGGTCGGTGGTTTTAACATAGGCATAACAGACTATTGGTTCAGTACGGGTGGCGATCCAGAAGGTCGTTACTTCAAGTATGATGCCCATTGTACCAACCATATATTTGAAGCCAACGTGGGATATGACTTTGGTGTGGTTAATTTGCAGTGGTTCACTAATTTTGCAGGCAATGACACGAGAACCCAGAAAGGGAAACGTGCTTATAGCAGTTATTTTGAGCTGAATGTTCCTTTTAGGTTGGGTTCTTTAGATTGGAATACTTCCATAGGTTGCGTGCCATATGCAACAGAGTTTTATGCAACGACAGGGTTTGCTGTAACGAATCTTTCGCTAAAAGCAACGAAAGACATTACAGTAACAGATAAATTCAGTATTCCTATTTTTGCAGGATTGACAGCCAATCCTAACTCAAAGAAAGCATATTTTATATTGGGTATAACACTACAACCATGACATAGCATTTAATTTAATAGTGCAGGGGATGCATTACCGCATCCCCTGCACTATTATAATCTTCATTTTGTCTTAACAATGTAGCAAAATTACAATAGCTTACACAATTTGCCAATAATAGGGGCAAAACTGTAGGATTCTCTGGTGAACGGAAAGACATAAGCTTGTAAATATAAGTTTTATTTTGTCTTTCAAATGTTTATTCCTATATTTGCAGTAGATATAATTACAAAGAAGTATGAAACATTTCTATTTTGACAAGTTTGCTGTAGTGGTGGCTTGTGTTGCTATGATGACTAGTTGCAGCGGTCAGTCTTCTCAGGAAGGAATGAACCGTCTGCCAGGGAATTTTCCTGGTAATCCTGATGAGTGGTTTGCTCCCCAGTTAGTGACAGACAATACTTATCGTAACGTGGCTAAACGCAGAGCGGCGTACGCCTCTTCGAGCTTTGATTATAACCTGACGGCTCAATTGGCTACCGATGGTATTTTGACGGATGTGATGCCCCCTACTACCATCGTCTCTACTCAAGCTGGAGAGTTGCCTCGTCTGCAAAAGGAAATACTTTTTGACAGTAATGATGTGACCCCACTGACTATCACTGGTGGCGATATCTTCTTACAGTTGGATATGGCCGATATGCAAGTGGATGTTGACCAGATATCGTTGCGAGGTAGGGTGGTACTTGATACAAGAAAAGCCCATGGATACGAGGTAAAGACTCTTGCTTCGATGGATGGTAATCAATGGGATGAGTTGGATGCACGAAATGGCAGTGACTATTTTGGTGTTGAAGGGGGTGCCTGGGCTGGCTATCCTCCTCGTAAGGTGGCTACAGGAGAAACGCCCGTGAGGTTCCTTTATGAGCATGGTGCTGTGAAGAACCCACCAGTGGTAGAGGCTGGTGTTCCTGCTGGTGCCAGTTCGTTTATGACTCGTACCATCAATTATGTGGTGAAATTGCCATCAGTTAAGAGATACAGCCATTTCAAGATAGAGATGAAGATGCCGAGTGCACAAAGCTGGACGCTTACCTCTTGGGATTTTGCTAAAGGCGATGAACCTGTTTCCGTGCTTCCTTCTTTTCGCTTCAACAGTGCATGGATGAGTGCGTCTTCAAGTAACGAATGGTTGATGGTGGACTTGGGTACAAATGTTCAGTTTGATAAAATCAACCTGCATTGGATTAATAAGGCAGTGAAGGGTATAATTGAGGCTTCCGATGATGGCAAAACTTGGAAGCAAGTGGCAGAGTTGCCTGGTGGGGGGGACCTGAATGATGAGATAGTTTTGAACAAGGCGGTGAAGAGCCGCTATGTTCGTTTAAACTTGATGGAAGCTGCTGGTGGTAAGTCATACGTGCTGACCGAGATGGAAGTGATGGGCAAGGGTGGCTTGGTAGCCCAACCTCAAAAGGCAGAGGCTTCATGGATAGATTTGAATACCGATAATGGTCAGGTCTTGAACGGAAAATTGTCTTTGGATGGGGGAAACTGGAAACTGCAACGTGCTTCAGAGGTGAATGTTTCCGGTGAAGTTGTAGCTCAGTCTGGTTTCAACGATGAGGATTGGATAGTGGCTACTGTTCCTGGTACAGTGTTGTCCAGCTATGTAAATATAGGTGCCATTGCCGATCCGAATGTAGCTGATAATCAGCTGCAGGTGTCGGAATCGTTCTTCTACTCAGACTTCTGGTATCGTCATACGTTTAATGTAGATGCCTTAGGTGAACGGATGTTTTTAGATTTCGATGGTATCAACTGGAAAGCTGAGGTTTTCCTGAACGGCAAGCAGATAGGTGATATCAATGGCGCTTTCATTCGAGGTAAGTTTGATGTTACCAACGTAGTAAAGCAAGGTGAGAACGTTTTGGCTGTGAAGATTATCAAGAATGCCCATCCTGGTGTAGTGAAGGAGCAGACTTCTTGGAGTCCTGGCTATAACGGCGGTGTCTTAGGTGCCGACAATCCTACGTTCCATGCTTCTATTGGTTGGGACTGGATACCTACCATCCGTGGACGTAACATCGGAATCTGGAACGATGTGTATCTTACATACGCTGGGGCAGTAACCATAGAGGATCCATTTGTGCAGACCGACCTGCCATTACCTGATACCGATTGTGCTGATATTCTGGCTGAGGCTACCTTAAAGAACCATAGTGACAAAGTTGTAAAGGGTGTGCTGAACTTCAATATGGAAAATGCTGGTGCTGGTGTAGCTGAACAGATGGAAGTGGAGTTGGCACCAGGTGAGAGCAAACAGGTAAAGTTGCCTTCTACCAGACTTGATAATCCAAAACTTTGGTGGCCTGTAGGTTATGGTGAGCAAAATCTTTATAATAGTAAGTTTACATTTACGATAGATAATCGCCAAAGTGATGTAAAAAGCTTTAAGACAGGTGTGCGTGAGCTGACCTTCGTAGATGAGGCATATGTACAGGCTGGAGGTGTCTTAAGAGGTAAGGAGCAGTTCAAGAACCCAATACGTCTGACGGTTTATATCAACGGCAAGCGTGCCGTGGGCTTTGGTGGTAACTGGGGTATGGCTGAGTCAAACCTCAACTATCGTGGTCGTGATTATGACGCGGCTGTGAAATATCATGCCGATATGCACTTTACCATGATCCGCGACTGGGTAGGCATGATTGGTGATGAAGAGTTCTATGAAGCTTGCGACAAATACGGTGTGCTTATCTGGCAAGATTTCTGGTTGGCTAATCCTGCAGACGGGCCTGATCCTTACTATGAGGATATGTTTATGGCAAATGCACGCGACTATGTGAACAGGATTCGCAACCATGCAGCTCTGGGTATCTATGTTGGTAGAAATGAAGGTAATCCTCCTGCGTCATTAGACAACCAGTTGCGTGACTTGGTGGCAGAACTTCATCCGGGGATGCGTTATATCTCTCATTCTGCTGCCGGAGTGGTAAGTGGAGAAGGTTCTTATAATGCTTTGGAGCCTATTGAATATTTCCGTCACTTTGGGCACGACCGATTCCACAGTGAGCGTGGTATGCCGAATGTGATGACCTACGAGAGCATGAAATTGGCCTTCGGCGAAGATCATCTGGAACCGGTGAGCACCTTGGCTACGCCGAACCCTATGTATGGCTTACATGACTATGCTTTAGGAGGTAATGGTCCTTCTGCGCAGCAGACAGAGACTTTTAATCAGATGATTGCTAAGATGTTCGGAAAGCCCAAGAATGCTGCGGAATTTGCCGAATGGTCGCAGTGGGTGAATTACAATGGCTATCGTGCCATGTTTGAGGGACGTAGCGAGCACCGTCGGGGCTTGTTGTTGTGGATGAGCCATCCTGCTTGGCCGTCAATGGTTTGGCAGACTTATGACTATTATCTCAATCCGACGGGTGGATACTTCGGAAGTAAGAAGGCTTGCGAACCTATCCATATCCAATGGAATCCTGTGCGTGATGATATTGAAGTGGTGAACTATTATGCCGGTGACTTTGCTGCTGTCACAGGTACGGCCCAGTTGATTGGTCAAGACGGTAAGGTGGTTTGGGAGAAACAGGCATCTTTTGATGTAAAGAACGATGAGACGGTGGCTTTGTTCCTTTTGGAAGAACCTGCTGAACTGAGCAATACCTATTTCATTAAGTTGACGTTGAAACAAGGCGACAGATTGTTGTCGGATAACTTCTATGTACGTGGCAAGGAATCGGGCAATTATAAGTCGTTGCTCGACCTGCCTTATATTGAGTTAAGTGATGAAATCAAGGTGGTCCGTGAAGGTGATGAATGGGTATTGGATGGCACTGTGAAGAATGAAAGTAGCACGCCAGCCCTGATGATTCGCTTGGCCGTTAAGGGCAATAAGACTGCTTGTATGATGGCACCGGTGATGTATAACGATAATTATTTTAGTCTGATGCCAGGTGAGAGCAGGCAGATTCATATAACTTTGAGTCATGCAGATACTCAAGGTGAAAAGCCAACACTTGAAATCACTGGCTTCAATGTCACGAATGACAAAGCGAAGATAGGAAAGAGCAGAAAGAGCTTGAGATAAGCATTAGAGAAGGGGTAACTTTAGTTATCCCTTCTTTTTATTCAGTTGCCAGATAGAAGTAACCACAAGCAATACGGCCAAAGCGAAACAAATGTAATAGGGGGTAGATCCCATAATATCTGCTAATGTGTTGGCTTCTGGATAGGTGCGTGAAAAATAAACTGACAAACTGTTGTTGAGGATATGGATAAGGATGCCAGGTATTAGGCTATGGGTCTTATAAAACAACCATGCCAGCAGCAAACCCAGTAGGAAGGCTGTCAATATCTGTGCCGGGTTGATATGGAAAATTCCAAAGATGAGGGCTGAATAGATAATGGCTTTCTTCGGAGTATGTGTTTTCAGTAATACAGATGTAATGGCACCACGGAACAACATCTCCTCAAGAATCGGTCCTACGATGGCTATAGCCAATACTCCCAACTGAGTGCCTTCCATGTTAGTGAAAGTACTTTCAAGCCAGTTGGGCATAAAGTCAGTCATAGTTGATATGGTATCGGAAATGAAAATAGCGGAGATGCCGGCAATGAAAGTCCAGCTCGAGGACATTGCTGTAGTAGGATGTATCAGTCGTTTGTCGGAAAGATAACCTTGTTGTATAAGGATGACTGTCATAATGACATCGGATACTAACAAAGCAATTATTATAGCAAATTCCCTGTTGACGTCAGGCGATTGACTGACAATCAATGACAATATACTTCCTGCTATTGTTTGTATCAACAGGTACAACAGCACTAATAAGATAGATTTCTTCATGATCCTAGAATGGTTTTGATTTCTGCGGCATCTTGCTGCA
>OMSH01000193.1 GCA_900313715.1 uncultured Prevotellaceae bacterium | reverse complement strand
ACGAGTACGGCAGAAAATGATGGCATAGATATTTGGATGATAATCCACGATTCGTTTAAGTGTTTCATATTTATCCTTCGCATGTACACAATAATAAATATGATTCACATTGTGCGTACTTTCATTCTTGCGCCCAATAGTTATTTCCTTCGCATCATGCAGGTAGTTCTTAGCTATCTTTTCTATCTCCTTGTTCATTGTAGCAGAGAACATTAGTGTGTTACGGGTTTCAGGCACAGCTTCAAGTATGGCATTTAAGTCTTCAGAAAAGCCCATGTCGAGCATCTCGTCAGCCTCATCCATTACCACGTTTTTTATGTTGGCCAATGAAACCTTGTCGCGACGCATCAGGTCGAGCAAGCGTCCTGGAGTAGCTACAACGACATGAACTCCTTGTTTCAAAGCACGTATCTGGCTTTCAATAGATGAACCACCATATACAGGTAGTACATGGACACCTTCCACATATTTGGAATAATCTTTCAAATCTCCAGCGATCTGGAGACAGAGTTCACGGGTAGGACAAAGAATCAGTGACTGTGGAACTCTTTGGCCCACATCCAGTTTTTGTATCACAGGCAGTCCAAATGCTGCTGTCTTGCCTGTACCCGTCTGTGCCAACGCCACGACATCTGCGTCACCGCTCAGCAAATAAGGGATAACTTCCTCCTGTACAGGCATAGGGTTAACGAACCCTAGTTCATAAATGGCACGGCAAATGTCAGCCGAAACGCCCAATTCTTCGAAAGTCTTCATTAAAAATCTATTAATCTTGATTTTAGGGCTGCAAAGGTACAAGTTTTTAATCAAATAATGCACTTTGCCATACATAAAGTTTGTTAAGAGGGCATTTCTCTCTATTAACGAACAACTTTTATATATCTGTTTGTGCTAAAAGCAAAACAACTTGTTTTGGTATATTTAAGAATTGCTTCATAACTAATAAAAAGCATCTTAACGAATCCAAAGCAAGTTGTTTTAATAATACAAACTACCTGTCTTTGCTGCACGAAGCGGCCATCATTGACATTATTATCTGCTCATATAAGCTATATGATGCTATTGTTATGCCATAATACTTATCTCCCTATTGAGGAATATCCTCTATCTTGAAGTCAAATGCCGCCTTTAATACAGTAGGTTCTTTCCAGTTCATTGGCACCTTATCGTTGGTGACGTAATGGTAGGTGTTCATGTCGGAAGCGTTCTTGCCTGCTTTGAAGCTAACCGTATATTCTCCTTTCTGTGGCAATGCACCCATGTTGATGGTTTCACCTCCATTGTAACTCTTATTGCTGGATGAAACGACTTGGCCTGATTTCTTGTCCTCCACCACAATATTGGTAATATACATACCCTTTTCGAAGTCATTCTGCAACTTTATAATAGCATAAGGCTCGCGGATCATTGGGTCAAGATTGAAAGTGAAGTCGAAATTGCCAAAACTCTCCTCACGGGCTATTGCATCCTTTCCTATCGCATTTGTATGGTACATCCCACCGTATTTTGCAGAAGATTTGAACCGGATGGAAATAGGATCTTCAGTAGAATCGTCAGACACATCGACCTTTTTCCAAATCCATGCAGCCCTAAAACCTTTGGTTGACTTGTAGCTGTTATTATTAGGCGTCTCTTTGTAGCCATAGTCACCATAGTTAAACTTTCTCTCAGGTAAGTTGTAGAACAACATCTGGTGCTTCACCACATTTGTACCTGGACTTTGGTTAATGATAGAAATGTCACCCACATCACGCTTCACTTTGGTTTCCCAATTCCAGCCTACACTGAGTGTGCCCGAGATATCCTTGCTAACGCTAACGTCGCCAGTAGGTTTAGCTTTAGCACTATAGCCTGCTGTCACATCTCCCTTTATGGAGAAAGAGCTTATTTCGGTTATTTCAGTCTTACCAGTATCAGTGGTAGGTATAGGCTGTGCTGTGCCAGGGAAAAGGACGCTGCTGGTAGAGTAGGCGTTTCCCTTAGAATCTACAGGCGTACTCTGAACTATGAATTCTTTACAGAATGGTCCGCAATACTTTGCGTTTGCTAAGTACCATTGCATTTTCTTTAGGCCGATAGAGAACACTTCGCCATTAGCTATCTGAGGATTCATGGTCACTACATAATAGTCTCCCGAGCCAGGTTGGCCATCATAAACATGCAGTTGATATACACTGTATGTAACAGAAATGGTAGCTTTTCCGCCAAATTTGATTTTATCATAATTATTAGATTTGACTTTATCATAATTACTAGATGAATCAAATTTCATATTCATATAACAATCGTATGGGAAACTCTTAGTGAGTGTGGTTAACTTGAAGCAATCTTCTACTTTCATGCCCTCATCACCTGCTGCTCGGGTGATGGCCTTAGTCTCTGCCTCCAGATTTCCAGACTCCATCTCCATCAAGTCTTCCAACCACTGACTAAACATCATGTTCAATTCAATGGTTTTATAGTCAACGCCTTCTTCTGGTTCAACATCATAATCGTCTTCGTCGTAATCAGTTGTCTCCATAAAGTCGTAGAAACCATCTTCGTTATGCTGGGCAAAGTTGTTCTTGTTCACAATGCTGCCATCGTCATCACCATATATATAATGATAGTCTGATACATCGAAGGCATAGAAACGGGCACCATCAAGCATGTAGGAAGGGCAATCCTCTGATGAGGTATGATCTTTGAACCACTGTTCTATTTCGGCTTTTACTGGGTTGAGTAAAACAATCTCTGCTCCTTCCCAATATAATGCTTCTGTATCTTCCCAACTCAAGTCATTGATGCTGTTTAGCACAGCCACCTTTGCCTCTGATAAGTTTGTGGTCTGGTTAGGCATCATCTTATTGATGACTTCTAACTGTTTGGGTGTAAGCGCCGCTGCAATAAAAACCTTACCATCATACTTGATGTCGTAGACAAAATCATCTATACCTTCCGCCCAATAGCTGCCAGGTTCAGTTGCACCCTGCTCTTCTTCCTGAGCAGGTATATCATCGTTGTCATGACACGAAATCAATATGAAGCCGCAGGACATTATGGCAGCCAATATCAAGATAAAGTTTTTTTTCATAAGTTTATTTTTCAAGGTCTATATTATCTTTCGTTACGTTAAAATATAATTTTGTCTCAAAAGTGTTGAAGTCTGCTTTGTCAGCTGCCATCTCCTTGATATACATTCCTGTCTTCTTACATCCATCTTTAGCTTCTCTAGCTTTTACCTGCGTTCCTTCAGAATTGTAGGCTTTGATAGATACTTCTACATATATTGCATATCGAAATCTTCATCATCGCTTACGCCTGATAGGTCAGCTTTAGGAGAAAAAGTAACACGCATACCACATTTACCAGGAATGGTCATAACTTTAGCTGTTGTAGTGAAGTCATCACCACTGGCGGTATAGGTCTTGCTTTCCAGTTTCGCCATCTTTTGGCGTTCTATAGAACCCAAAACTGCATTTAAACCAGTTAGACCATCTCTAACAATTCGGTCTGTTTGGGTATACTGTGCATGTACTGATAGAGTGGCAAGCACACATAACGATAATACTAATCTTCTATACATATATAACACTTTATTTGTTTATTGCAAAAGTACTGCCTTTATCGTTTACTGCGTAGTTTTATGAAAGTAGTTTTTGTAGTTGTTGCGAAGAAACGCTTATTTTGCGATAAAACGACGCTTTTTTGTTCTGACTAGATAATCAAAGGGGTAATAATTGTGTTTCTCTTTTTTTTGCTACTTTCGCAAAAAATGCATGTTGACAATGGAAGAGAATAACGTTGATCTCATGCAACTAGACGGACGTAGAATTGACAAGTTTAAAAATGGGCTTAATCCGCCCAGATGGTTGATTGAAGTTTTATTTGTGCTGATGGTACTAGCTGCCATTTGTTGTTGGACATCCATCATGAGATGGATGCAAGCCCATGCTTCTTTTTGCTATGCCTTGATACAGACCGTCAGCATGACATCTTTCTATATATTAGTGATGACTGGTATGAAATCATTGAAACGACCATTTACTATCTTGTGGATTATTGTTATTATGCTTAACTTGATGGGACTTTTCGTTATGGGCTTATCAGTGGTCCCTGATTTTATCGATATTGGTCTAGCTTTAAGTTTACCCATAGCCTACCTACCCTTGGGGCTGGGTATCTTCTTGGTGTATAGAGGGAGGTTGCAAACAATGGGACTGTTGATGGTGATACGCATTTTAGGCGTTACATTATTGCCTGTAGTCTATTATCTGTTTATCCCACAATTCCCTTTAGCAATACTGGACATAACGGTTATCCTATTGGAAATAATCTATGCTTGGAGCTTGAGGCGTTTATTCGCCTGATTGGTTATTGCCTTTTGGCTTTCGTCCTCTTTTCTTTGGTAGGTATTCTTTTTCTTGTTGAGCATCGTTTACATTCTGTGTGAGTTGGGGATTGTTATTCAGCCTAAATTGTGAGGGTGTAATGCCTAATCGTTTCTTTACTTCTACTTGGAAGGTGCGGGTTGACATAAAGCCAGCCTCCTTGCTTATTGCTTCTATCGTCCAGTTGGTTTTCTCTTGCAGTAACTTGCAACCCAAAAGAAATCGCTTTTCAGTGAGATAGTCATTGATACCGTTGTATTTATCTTGCTTCTTAATAAGTTGTATCAGCCGCTTTTGTGTTAAATTTAACTGTTGTGCAATTTGTTTGAGTGAGATGCTTGGGTCTTTGTAGAGTAATGAGCTGTCTAAACGCTTGTTGACCCATACCATCAATTCGTCATCATTCATTACTGCCGTATCATTGATTTCTTCACGCAGGTGTGAGACCTTTTCTTCTAACAAGATGGCTTCGTCCTTGGACATCAATCTTTTCTTCAAGGTCTCCAACGTCTCTTGCTGTTCTTTTGTCTGTTTCTGTAAAGATAAGAGAAGTTCATCTTGGGTCTCTTTCTGTTTTAACAATTCTTCATGGGTTTTCTTCTGGTTCTCTATAATGCTCATTAGACGAGAATTGTCTTTCAACAATCCTTTGGATATACTATTTATATAATATATGCTGGTGATAAATGCAATCACCACACATAAGTTGATTCCCATAATAACCCAATTGGCATTATCCATTATTTCTCTATATTAAAAGTATTATGACACAAAGATAAGTCTTCTGCATCAAAAATATGGTTTTTTTTCTAAACTATCATTATTTAATGCGTTAAAAATCAAATTTTGCGACGAGACATAGAATCCTAAGGATAAAAGCTTGGAAATATATAGCTTTTTACATATCTTTGTGTTATAAATGAACCTTAAAAACTAATTGCGATGAAAAAGACATTGCTTTGGATGGCTACTT
>OMSH01000006.1 GCA_900313715.1 uncultured Prevotellaceae bacterium | reverse complement strand
TTCAGTGTCACACCAAAAAGGTTGAACGTTCCGCCATATATGGTGTTAGAAGTAATAAAATGGTCGCCGGCTTGACAGATATTGAAGATTGCATAGAAGTTGGCAGCCTGTCCAGATGAAGTAAGCACACAACCCACGCCACCTTCCAAATCATTAATCTTGGCAGCTACAGCGTCGTTGGTAGGGTTCGCCAACCGGGTATAGAAATAGCCTTCAGCCTTGAGATCAAAGAGATCGGCCATCTCTTCAGTACTGCTATACTTAAATGTAGTGCTCTGATAGATAGGTAATACACGTGGATCACCATTCTTAGGCTTCCATCCGCCTTGCACACAGATAGTCTCTAAATTTTTTTTCATATTATCATGTATTATTTACTTTCATCACAAATCGTTGGCAAATATAGTAATTTTTTCTATCTTTGCACGCTATTAAAACAAATCATTATTAAAGAAATGGAAAAAGTAGTAAGTGGCATTCGTCCTACAGGAAACCTGCACTTAGGTAACTATTTCGGAGCAGTGAAGAGCTTCGTAGCTATGCAAGACAATTATCAAAGTATGTTCTTCATTGCCGACTGGCATTCATTGACGACACATCCTAAACCAGAAAATATACAGAACAGCGCACGCACGATATTAGCAGAATACCTTGCTTGTGGAATTGATCCACAAAAAGCTCCTATCTATGTACAAAGTGATGTAAAGGAAACACTGGAATTGTATCTGTACTTGAACATGAACACCTACTTAGGTGAACTGGAGCGCGTGACTACCTTTAAGGAGAAAGCCCGTAAGCAACCTGACAACGTGAATGCTGGTCTGTTGACTTACCCTACTTTGATGGCTGCTGACGTTCTACAGCACAGGGCACACAAGGTGCCTGTAGGAAAGGATCAGGAGCAGAACATGGAAATGATGCGCAAATGCGCCCGCCGCTTTAATAATATATATGGTATCGAGTTCTTCCCAGAACCTCAGAACTTCTACTTTAACGCAACGGCGCTAAAAGTTCCTGGACTGGATGGTAGTGGCAAAATGGGGAAAAGTGAGGGCAACTGCATTTACTTGCGTGACGATGATAAGACCATTCGCAAGAAAGTGATGAAAGCAGTGACCGATAATGGTCCCCAAGAGCCTAACAGTAAACGTCCAGAAGTAATAGAGAACCTGTTTACCTTTTTGAAGATTGCCTCTACTCCTGAGACTTATCAGTATTTTGATGAGAAATGGAACGACTGCACTCTGCGTTATGGCGATCTGAAAAAGCAGATAGCAGAAGACTTGGTGAATATAGTAGCTCCTATCCGTGAAAAGATTGAAGATTACAGTGCCAATACTGCATTACTTGACAAGGTGGCAAAAGAGGGTGCCGACTATGCCCGCCAAAGTGCATCGGAAACACTGAAAGAGGTACGTAAGATCATTGGTTTCAGAATCTATTAATTATCTTTCTATTAATGATGGGAAAGATACAAATTCGTCACTCAACACCAAAAGACCTGTCCATAGTTTTATCATTGATAGAGAATGGCAGGCAGATTATGAGGAACGATGGTAATTTGCATCAATGGAGTGGAGACAGTCCATCAGCTGATTTAATCATAAAGGATATAGAGAATGGGTACAGCTATTTGTGTATTGAAGGTGAAAAAGCCATCGGCACATTTGCCTTTATCCCAGGTCCTGATCCTACATACTTGAAGATTTATGAAGGGGCATGGTTGGAAACAGAGAGTCCGTATTATGTAATACACCGTATGGCGAGTACGCCCGAAAGTCATGGTGTATTTTCAGCTGCCATGGACTATTGCTTTCAAGTAACCAACAATATCCGCATTGATACACACCGAGATAATCACATCATGCAGCATAACTTACTGAAACATGGATTTCAGTATTGTGGTATTATTTTCCTCTTGAATGGGGACGAACGATTAGCGTATCAGAAAATAGTATAAAACAATACTCCCCGTCCGATGGCGGGGAGTATTAGTATTATCAGATACCTAAAGAAGCACGAACAGCCTCAATCTTCTTGGCTGCTGCCTCATCTGCTTCAACATAGTCAGCTGCACTCTTCAAGGTACCCTTTACCTCCATGTAAAACTTAATCTTTGGTTCGGTACCAGAAGGACGCACACTCACCTTGGTATTATCCTCCGTGTAGAACTGCAAAACGTTAGAAGTATCAGGCATCTCTATATCGGTCACATTACCCTCTGCATCGGTCTGCTTCAAAGTCTTATAGTCTTTTACTATTGTCACCTTTGAGCCAGCCAATTCTTTCGGGCTATTCTCGCGCAAATTCACCATCATCTGCTGAATCTCTTCAGCACCACTCTTGCCTGGTTTCACCACATTAACAGTATATTCCTTAGAGAAGCCATACTCAAGATAGATATCCATCAGTACCTCATAGAGTGTCTTGCCATTGTCTTTTGCCCAAGCACAGATTTCTGCCAATAATGCACAAGCAGAAACCGCATCCTTATCGCGGACAAAATCTTCTGCCAAGAAGCCATAGCTCTCTTCGCCACCACCGATATATTGCTTAACTCCCTCTGACAGGCGGATTTCACGTGCAATCCACTTGAAGCCAGTATAACAATCTCGCATTTCTATGTTATTCTTCTCAGCAATCTGACGAATCACCTCAGTTGTCACAATGGTCTTTACCACGAACTCGTTGCCTACCATCTTACCCAACTTCTTGCGGTTGGTGATGATATAATAGAGGAAGAGCAAGCATGTTTGGTTACCATTGACGAGCACCCATTCACCTTTGTCGTTTTTACAAGCCATACCCACGCGGTCAGCATCCGGGTCACTGGCCATCACGATATCGGCATCAATTTCTTTAGCCAATTTGATAGCTAATGTTAATGCCTCAGCATTCTCTGGGTTAGGACTTACAACTGTAGGGAAGTCGCCACTCTTCACCATTTGCTCAGGTACGCAATGAACATTCTCAAAGCCCCACAGCTTCAGTGACTGTGGAATACCATTCATACCTGTGCCATGCAACGGAGTATAAACGATGCTCAGGTCTTTCTGACGCTTAATAACGTCTGGATCGATGCAAATGGTATGTACCTGATCCCAATAAATCTTGTCGATGTCAGCACCGATAATCTGTATCAAATCAGGATTTCCCTCAAACTTGATATCCTGCACTTTCACCTTACCCACTTCATCGATGATACCCTTGTCATGTGGAGCCAGCACTTGTGCACCGTCTTCCCAATAAGCCTTATATCCATTGTACTCACGGGGGTTATGTGAAGCCGTAATGTTAATACCGGCCTGACAACCTAAGTGACGGATGGCAAAACTCATCTCTGGAGTTGGGCGCATATCGTCAAATAGATATACCTTAATGCCATTAGCAGAGAATATATCCGCCGACTTTTTGGCGAAGAGGTCGCTATTGTTACGGCAGTCGTAGCCTATAGCCACAGAAATCTGCTCTTTATCTTTGAAGTTTTTCTTTAGATAGTTAGCAAATCCTTGAGTAGCAGCACCCACCACATAGATATTCATACGGTTAGTACCAGCACCCATGATGCCACGCAAACCACCCGTGCCAAATTCCAAATCACGATAAAAGCACTCTATCAACTCTGTTTTGTCAGGGTTATCCAGCATTCTTTTCACTTCAGCCTGAGTTTCGGCGTCATAAGCCGGGGTAAGCCACTGCTGGGCTCTCTCAGTAACCTGTTTGATTAATTCCTGGTTTTCCATGTTACATTATTTAGATTGTTAATATTTAAGGCATTTTATAACGGTCCCCTGTTTGGCGAGCAATCTCCTGCTTTAATTCCTCAGGGAATCCAGGACGTACTAACCTCCTATCAACCTGTTTGGTATTCTTGCCTATATAAGTAGTGGTTGGCATACGCTTAATCACGCCATCGTTATACTTCACCACGAGATATTCACCCAACTTTTTCCAAACATCAATGGTATTCATAGCCATCATATTACTATAATTGGTAAGATAAGCCTTTGCTTGGGCAGGGGATTCCTTATAGAGTTCCAACGCAGTAGCCTCAACAGCATCCTGTGCTTGGAAGAATGTATTTTCCAAATCGCCCTGAATAGCCTTTACATCTTCAATCATCAAGTCGTAACGTGGATACACTGTATTGGCTACCCAGTTCATCACCCAAAAAGCAGAGTTAAACGAGAAAGTAACATCGTTGGCCCCATCAATACCATCTTTATAACATGCTGGCACAACATCGGTACAGCAATAAACAGGGGTAAAAACGGTCATATTGGCATCATCGCAACCAAACCAGAACACGCCACCTACAGCATCTACCATGTTAGAACGTAACTGTGAGACAAACACCCATGCCGACTGTTGGGTAGAGATGGGACGTTCATTAAAGTACTGTTTACCATCTACCTCGAAGGACAGAGGAGAAAGACGATAAGGCGTATGGTAGGCACCAGCACCCACATCTTGCGTAATATCCAATGCAGTGCCTTCATAATGGTCACGCATCATGTTCTGTACATCTTGCAAGGAAAGCTTCTTATTGGGCTTTACATACAGAGGCATAGGATCGGACGAATTACCTAAAATATATGGCAGGAATTCTTCACCACGGTTAGTAAAACGGTTATAGAAACTCCAAACTCGGGCTTCGCAATAACGCAAACCTCCAAAGTCCAAAGGATTATAAGCATCTGCAAAATCGAAATCCTTGTTAACACCATTGAAATAGCCTTTCTCTCGTGCAAAAGAGATAACATCAGAAGCATACATCACATTCTCTTTATCATCCATATTGAACTTATGGATACGACTCTGATTGGCATGAGCGGCTATGCAATCATCAGGTATCCTGACTGCTACCCACACAGCTCCACGATTGCCAGTTCCCTTACCTATCATCTCCATAATCCATGCCTCATTAGGGTCAGCTATTGAAAACGACTCGCCACTGCTGGCATAGCCATATTGCTGCACTAAGTCAGTCATGATTCTAATGGCCTCACGGGCAGTTCGCGAACGCTGCAAAGTAATATATATCAAGGAACCATAGTCAATTATACCATTCTTATCTACCAGTTCTTCACGACCGCCAAAAGTGGTTTCGCCAATTGACACCTGAAATTCGTTCATATTGCCTATCACATTATAAGTTTGTGACACTTGGGCAATCTGGCCATGATAAGTACCATCATCCCAGTCATAGATATCAATCATCTCCCCTTTATCATGCTTTCCTGCTGGAGAGTGATATAAGTATCCAAACATGCCGTAAGAATCAGCTGAATAAGAGATCATTACCGATCCATCGGCAGATGCGTTCTTTCCAACAATCAAGTTGGTACACGCTAAAGCGTTGATGGTGGCTGCAAATATAGCCAACAATGCGATTGAGAATCTTTTCATATTACCAAGTAAAATAATAAATTTCAGTTACTGCATTACCACATTCATCTGTGGCAGTGAACACCAGTTCGTGTTTACCTCCCTTCTGCACATGCTTAGGGTCGAGATAGCAGACGATATGGTTATTCACTGAGTTATATTTTCCAAACAAGGCATATTGTCCATCTATCGTACCTCGATAGCTGCTGATGTCTGTATGTTCATCTTTGACCTGAAGAGTGATGGCTCCCCTCCTGCCCCACTGTTGCGGGTTCAAAGGCGTTACTACAGGTGGAATTGTATCGACTCCCACCGTAAATGTACCTATTTCACGAACTTTAGCCTTCATGTATCCATCTTCAAACTTTCCGCCCAAGCTATAACGTTTTCCTTTACTGTCAATGCCAGCCACATAGTACTTGCTTACATCCAACACGGGAAGCTGAGTAAGACCAATACTTAGATCAGCATAGTCGTGGAGCGGAACAGCGCGCTTAGTCAACTGATATGTAAACGCCACATCGTGGTTACTACCCTTGCTTACTTTATAGTCCAAGTATAAGTCATCATACAATCTGCCACGCGGCACAACTACATCAATGCCAGGCTGTTGAAAGATATTCACCTCATCCCAACTGAAAACTAATTGTTTATCTTTTCTTATAGTTGGAATAACTTGTTGCTTGCCAATAATAGTAAATTCTGCTTTTGAGGTATTACCCAACCCATCTGTTAAAGTATAGACCAAATGATAGGGTCTTTCCTCATCAATAGTCAACAAGCCACGGTTACCATTACTTGCCGTGAGCATACGCAATTGGTTACCCGGTTCTATGAATGACTTCATGTACTGACCCGAAGTCCATGAATTGATGTAGCGGTGCTCGCTTTCAGCAAAGCGCGACACATCACTACGGAACACCTCCTCACCATCAACCTCGAGTACCAACAGTTTAACACCATAACGGTTGGTTACAGTTTCCATGTGGTCATAAGCTTTTAAACCTACTCCTATGACACCCCATGCAGTTATAGTTTTTTGGAGGGGCGTGGTATTGATGGCATACGTTTTTTCTTCTGTTTGACCGTCTACCACTCCCAAGCCACGTTGTGGGATAACCATAAGACCTTCAGCTGTTGGTGCCGTACGGTCTTTCACCGCATGACGGAAGAAAGGTAACGGGTCGACAAACTCATCTGTCTTCAGTTCTACCATATCCAAATGTAGGTGAGGACCAAAAGAATAACCAGTGTTACCACTATAGGCCAACAAGTCACCTGCTTTTACGGGATACTCTCCTTCTTCTGGAATGATATCCACCTCCCATTGTTCATGTTCATACTGCCATTGCTTAACACGCTCATCAATTATCGGGATAAACTTACTCAGATGTCTGTATATCAAATAAAAGCCATTATCATAAGTAACATTTAGTACATATCCAGAACCTGAATTCACACGGATACGTGAGATAAAGCCATCAGCCTGTGCTTTGATGGGCTTACCAGTAGCGCCTTGTGTCTTAAAATCCAGTCCTCCATGAAAATGATTGGCACGTATCTCCCCAAAGTTTCCAGAAAAAACAATAGGGAAATCGAAAGGGGACAGATAAACATCTAATCCCCCTTGCGCCATAGCCACAAGGCTGAACAATACTAGTATGCTTGTCAAACATGTTTTTTTCATGTTATATTTACTGCATTTCATCTTACAAATATAAGGATTATCCTCTAATTTATGAAATGACGACAGTTTTTTATGAAAAAAAAGTCCAAATAGCGACAAGCTTAGAAAGAATAGCTTGCTCCTGCCATTATCCACCTACCAGGTTGTGGCACGTTGCCATAGTCATAATATGTCTTATTAAAAAGATTGTTTGACTCTACATAAAGTTTATACTTATCAGCATTCCAAGAAAGGCGAGCATCGAACAACGAATAAGAACCATAAGGCTTTACCTCGCCACTCAACAGTTGGTAGTTACCCATCCGCTCTTGATAACGATATGACAGATTCAAATAGAGGTGGGAGAATAGGTTGAAAACAACTTGTGCTGTGAACTTATGCTTAAGGTATTCCAATGCATACTGCGACTGCAAATAATTCTCCAAATCTTTATCCTGGTCAATATAGCTATAGGCTAAGCTCACATAGCGCATGAAGCGTTGTGTAGGTAACAAGGAAAGGAAGTCAAAATAGAGATTTGCCTCCACGCCTATAGAATTAACTTTGGTGTGGTTTACAGATTCCCATACTGCATCATCACCCTTTCGAGTATCACGTATCCAGTCAATCATATTCTTGCCATGATGATGATAAACACTGACATTACCTCTAACACCTTCAGATAAATACTTCACCCCAACTTCATACGCCTGCATCTCCTCAGGTTTTAAGTATTTGTCGGCTTTATGACCTCCAACAGAATAATACAGTTCTGTGAAAGATGGCATACGCAGTGATGTATTGAACGAAGTATAGACTTTAAAATGTCGTGCGAATTGCCAACTGGCATCTATACCAGGATAGAGACGAAATGGCATTTCATTCCATGTATTCTTCACGGCAACAAGCCCTGCACTGAGGGTAAAATTGCTCAACAATATATTATGTTCAAGATGGAAACTTAAATTACTGCGATTCAAACCTAGCGTATATTGCCTGTCGGTGCCATGAATAGGCAAAAGATGGTTCAATGGTTCACCTAAGTTACCACTTACCAAGTCTTCATTGCGGAACTCTGCTCCAAAAGCAGTCTTACCTAACGACCAATCAATATAACTATTAAGGTTAATGCCAAATACGTCAGTTCGATGATAGTTAAAAGGTACTTTATCTTCATTTCCACGGAATAATTCGAAACGGTCATGACTACGGTTCCAATAAATAGAGGGTTTAAAATGGAGCAGGCCTTTCGTTTCCGCCTGAACAGCTGTAAAGAGTTTGAAAGTATGTTCAAACTGGTCATCGTACTTCGCGCTGTAGAACGTATTGGAACCGAAATCCTTATTGCTGAGTCCGGCATGCCATGACAGAGACAAATCATCTGTGTCATAGCACCCTTGATAAAATATTTTCAGTATATTGAGATCGCTATTAAGGGAACCAGCCTGACTTCGGCTATAACCATCGCTTCGCGTATAAGAAGCTGATAGTTGGTTGTTCAATTTGCCATGTAAGTGATTAACCCTTCCACCACCAGAGACATAACCGAAAGAACCAGCCTCCAAATGCACATCGGCACTGGTTTTATCAGCTTTTCGGGTAACAATATTGATGGCTCCAACCAATGAAGAGGTGCCATATACGCGCCCTGCAGGCCCTTCAAGAACCTCAATGCGTTCAATATCAGAAATATCAACTGGGAAATCGGCAGTGTTATGTCCCGTTTGCGGGTCGTTGATGTTGATGCCATTGAGAAGGATAGTAATTTGTTCGTTGGTTCCCCCACGAACACTGATGTCAGTTTGTGCCCCAATAGGGCCACGCTGGCGGACATCGACACCAGCAGCGAGCTTAAGAAGGTCATTCACACTTTGCGCAGAAGCGGTGGCAATAGCCTCACGATCCAGCACAGTTACCAATCGCGCAGACTGCCCAAGAGTGAGCGGGGCACGACTACTGGTCACTTCCACCTCTTCCAGTTCGTAGAGGTTCTCCTGATCATGCTGCAAAGTCAATGACACCTGAGCAGAAGCTGTATCAGGTGTAGCAAAAGTCAGTGTTGCCGCCGACAGCACACCAATGGTGACATTGACTTTCAGACTTCGGAAAACGGCATACGGACTATTCTGGAACTGGCGGAAACGAACAGCCTTTTTCCTTAACTGAAAAATCTTTTCTTTCATTTGTAAAAAATTTATTTATACATAAACGCACAACAACAAGTATGTGCATATTTATTTTTCCACGATGTAGTTCTTGGCGATAGACGTAAATTCAGCTATCTGCTCATCTATCCAAGATTCGGGCATATCCAATTCTAATGCCATAACTTTGGCAACCTCTGGTGCTACCCTCAAAGCCTCACGTGCGTCAATAAACAACAGACGGACTCTACGAGCCAGCACATCGTCCAATGTACGAGCCATCTCATGCCTTACTGCCCATGCCACCTCACCAAAAGTATAATCATATTTTGGAGATATTTTCTCCTGATACTTTTCATTCTCTTGTTCCACTTTATGCAGAGCAGGTTCGTCACTGCCATATATATAATAATGATTTGAAAAGTCGGGGTCTTGTCGCCAGCCATGAATTTTCAAATGTTTGGTAATGCACTTGCGTTTCTCCACCAGTTTCATGGAAATGGCCTTATCGATTGTGTCTTCAGCCATCAACCTATAGCTTGTCCACTTTCCTCCTGTAATGGTGATTAAATGGTTATCAGAAACGATAATCTTATGACTACGTGAAATCTCTTTAGTACTTTTTCCTTCTTTTTTAGGTGCAGCCAAAGGTCTTTGTCCTGCAAACACTCCTAATATGTCCTTTCGAGTGGGTGCAGGTACCATATATAATCCAGCAGTTTTAAGGATGAAATCTATTTCTTCTTCTAAAGCACAAGGCTCACTTTCTGGATAATCGCGCAACACATCTGTAGTCCCCACCACCACTCTGTTGTGCCAAGGCACAGCAAACAACACTCTACCATCGCTGGTTTTAGGAACCATCAGAGCATCATTGCCTTGTAAGAAATTCATATCCAATACAAGATGTGTTCCCTGACTGGGCTTTACCATGGGTTTATGCCCTGATACATCTAACTTCATCACTTCATCCACGAAGATACCTGCTGCATTTATTACTGCTTTAGATTGAAGTTCATAAGTTCCCCCTGTCTCGTTATCGAAGGCTTTAACTCCACATATCTTGCCTTTCATATTATGCAAGATATCAACAACTTTCATATGATTTATAACTACCCCTCCTTGCTCTATGCAGGTCTCCGCCAAATTGACTGCCATACGAGCATCATCAAACTGTCCGTCATGATAAACAATTCCGCCTTTCAACCCATCTTGTTTGATAGCTGGCAGTCTACGCAAAACAGACTTCTTGCCTATAAACCTGGAATGTCCATAACCAAATCCCCATGAAAGCATGTCATAAAAGGTAAGCCCACAAAAATACAAGAAATTATCCCACCAGGAATAGTTGGCTATCACAAAAGACAGATTTTTAACCAGATGTGGAGCGTTAGCTTTCATACGACCTCGCTCGTGTAAAGCTTCCAACACCAACATGACATCACCTTTTTGGAGATAGCGGACTCCGCCATGCACCAGTTTTGTGCTTTTGCTTGATGTACATTTAGCAAAGTCATCTTGCTCCAGCATAACGACCTTATAGCCTCGTGAAGCTGCATCGACTGCACAGCCTAAACCAGTTGCTCCTCCACCAATAACTATAAAATCCCAGATTTGATTAGGATCTAGGATCCTACTAACCTGCTCTTCTCTTTTCATAGTAATCTAAAAAAAAAAAACAGTTACGATAAATTTTGAATCGCAACTGTCTTTTACCTTGTATCAACCTTAATCATTCCTATGTCGGGGTACCAAGATTCGAACTTGGGACCCCCTGCTCCCAAAGCAGGTGCGCTAACCGGACTGCGCTACACCCCGAAGGCTTTTCTTGAAAAGCGTTGCAAAGTTAAAACATATTTTTCATACATGCAAGTTTTCTCGCACTTTTTTTTAAAAAAACTGGGGGAGGAGAAATTCACATTCCCCCTCCCCCATTCACTACAACATCTAATTCAAAAACTTACAGAGAGATTTAATATGTTTTGCCTGTTATTTACAATCGCAAAGATAAACAGGTTTTTTTTTAATTCAAAATTTTTATAACTAAAAAATATAATTCTCACACATTTTTTTTAATGAATAATATCTAATGCACGGAAACATTTTGCCAAATGCTCCACTGCATAATCAATTTGCTCTTTTGTATGAGTTGCCATCAGTGCCACACGCACCAATGTATCTTGAGGAGCGCATGCTGGCGGAATAACAGGATTGATAAAGATACCTTCATCAAACGCAGCTTTTGTCACTGCAAATGTCTTATAAGTATCACGAACATATAGTGGGATAATCGGAGACTGGGTATCGCCTATCTCAAAGCCTGCATTACGGAACTCGTTCAAAGCATAATTAGTAATCTCCCACAATTTCTCTTGACGTTCTGGCTCATTCTGAATA
Source organism: uncultured Prevotellaceae bacterium (assembly GCA_900313715.1). GTDB lineage: Bacteria > Bacteroidota > Bacteroidia > Bacteroidales > Bacteroidaceae > Bacteroides. The sequence continues at coordinate 13,889 of OMSH01000006.1, read as the reverse complement.
ATATGCAGCGCCTCAATAGTAGCAGCAGTAGCAGCAGGAGTGCTACTTGCTTGGAATATGTAGGAACGAGCACTATGGCGTAATGCATTAATAACTGCAGATTCAGCAGCGACAAACCCTCCTAACGAAGCTAGCGACTTGCTGAATGTACCCATAATAACATCAACTTCATCTGTTACGCCAAAATGATCGCAGACGCCACGTCCTTGTTTACCAAACACACCAATGCCATGAGCCTCATCAACATACACACAAGCATTGTATTTCTTCTTTAAGCGAATGATTTCTGGCAAATTAGCCAAATCACCTTCCATAGAGAATACCCCATCAACGACTATCAACTTTATAGCATCGGGCTCACATTTCTTGAGTTCCTTTTCCAATGCTTCCATATCGTTGTGCTTGTATTTCAGTTGGGTAGCAAAAGAAAGGCGACGGCCATCAACAATGGAAGCGTGATCCCGATCATCGCAAATGATATAATCTCCACGGCCCACTAATTGAGGAATTACACCTTCATTTACAGTAAAGCCAGTAGAAAAACACATTGCTTCATCCTTTCCCAAAAAGGCAGCAAGTTCTTTCTCAAGTTGAACATGAATATCAAGTGTACCATTCAACAGACGAGATCCTGCACAACCTGTACCATATTTCTTTGTTGCCTCAATAGATGCATCAATGATTCTTTGATCATATGTTAGGCCAGTATAGGCATTTGAGCCAAACATTAGGACTTTCTTGCCACTCATCATGACTTCGGTGCCTTGATGACTGTCGATCTCTCGGAAATAGGGGTAAACGCCCTTAGCCTTGTAAAACTGAGGTTCTTGGTATTTACCCAACTTCTCTGATAGTAAGCTCATTTTCAATAATTCTTTTAATTCAACAGTTTATATTCTTCTAAACAAGACTGCAAATTTACAAAAAATAGTTTGTATCATTGCACACTTTTATAAAAAAAGTGAAAACAAACATCAATTTTTCTTCAATGAAGAATTTATCGAGTCTATATATGCCAACATTTCAATCTTCCCAATTCCGCTTAGAGAAGAAGTTACAAAATGTGGAGGCAATTCTTCCCATTGCTCCTTTAACTTTTCAAGATATATTTTAATATTGCTTTCAGTTCGTGACTTAGATTGCTTATCAGCTTTAGTGAAAACGATGGCAAAAGGCACTTGATTCTCACCCAGCCAGTTCATAAAGTCCACATCTATCTTCTGCGGTTCTAAACGACTATCTATTAACACGAAAAGACAGGTCATTTCCATACGTTTCTCCAAATAGGAGCCTATTACACGCTGGATATCGGCAACCCCTTTTTTACTGCGATTGGCATAGCCATAACCTGGCAAATCCACCAAATACCATTGCTTATTAATTAAGAAATGATTGATGAGCAAAGTCTTACCTGGAGTCGAAGAAGTCATAGCCAGTTTCTTATTGTCAGTAAGCATATTGATAAGACTCGACTTACCGACATTACTTCTACCGATAAAAGCATATTCAGGAAGGCCCGTTTTGGGGCATTTGTTAACATCCGTATTGCTTATAACAAATTCCGCTGACGTTATCTTCATAATCTCTTATTTAATAAATCCATCAATCTATCTGCAAGACGTTGTTTTACCTCTTCCATGGATACCTCAACTTTTAATTCCTGAGCAAGGGACGTCACCCCCTTATCTATAAAACCACAAGGATTGATATAGCTAAAATATCGAAGGTCGGTGTTCACATTCAGCGCCAACCCATGCATGGTAACATACCTGCTGCATCTCACCCCAATCGCACAGATCTTTCGAGTACGAGACGTGTTCACATCCAGCCAAACACCAGTGGCCTTTTCCATCCTCATAGCTTGGATGCCATAATATCCACACAAAAGGATGACGGCCTCTTCAATTAAATATATGTAATCTTTCAGACCTAAGCCATATCGTTCCAAATCAAGAAGAGGATAAACAACCAACTGTCCTGGACCATGATAAGTAATGTCACCTCCTCTGTCTATATGGTAAAATGAAGCCCCGATTTGTTGCAATTGCTGCTCGGACACTAACAAATTGTTAGCTTTTCCACTACGACCCAATGTATATACATGAGGATGCTCACAGAAAACTATACGGTCAACAGCTGTTTCATCGCCAGCTACTTTCTGTGCAAGTCTCTGGCGGAAAAGATATTCTTGTCTATCCCAAGCGTAAGCATAATCAACAAGCCCCCAATCTTCAGTAACCAAATTTCCCATGTTTTTTTGATTGCCGATTGCAAAGATAAGAAAAAAAATTCGTATCTTCGCTATCTGAATAAGCTTATCCATTTAAACTGTAAATGGCATGAAAAAACAAATTGTTAGAACATTCGTCTTTATGCTTACTTTCTGTATCTATTTTAATGGATGTAAGCAAGAAAGCAGACTGGCAGGCAACCTGAAGTTTGACAATATTACACACGAGGAAAGCCAACATCTGTTTGATGATGCCAGTAAGCCAGAAGCAAAATTGAAGATTGATTTTTCTTTCATCAAGGAATCTTCTGATGAGAAGATGAAAGACAGTGTGAATCACATGCTACAGAAATTGGTATTTGGGGAGAAATACTCTATACAAGAACCACAGCAATCCGTGAAACTTTTTGCTGACAATTATTTTTCCACATATCATAAAGATTTGGAACCTATGTATCGTGAGGAGAATACAGAAATGGGTGGAGAGCCTAACGAAACATGGTACTCGTACGAATATGAAACAGAAACAAAAGTAGAATATTACGACAAGCACCTCCTCACCTACCGTTTCTATATGGAAGAATTTACTGGTGGTGCCCATTCTATATATTTCACCTATTTCCAAAACATTGACTTGCGTACTTTAAAACAGATTGAACTGAATGATTTACTGATAGGTGAGTACGATGAAGAATTGACAGAGTTGCTAATTGCTCAGTTAATGAAAGATGTAGGGGCTTCTACCAAGGAAGAGTTGGAAGAGTACGGCTATGGCACCACTGCAGATATCATTCCTACAGAAAACTTTAAGTTGACACCAGGTGGTATTTCATTCCTGTATAACATTTATGAAATTGCACCTTACGTAATAGGACCAGTAGAAATCGACTTGAGTTTTAAGCAACTCGACCCAATCTTGAATACAGAGTATATGATAGTAAAAGAACTAAGGAAATAATTCTTATCGATGGACAATAACAGCTGGGAAATAATTAACAAGTATTTCAATGGATTGACGATTGGGCAGCAATGCCAGTTCAAGGCATTGGGTGCTTTATATGAAGATTGGAACGCAAAAATCAATGTCATATCTCGCAAGGACATTGACAATCTGTATGAGCATCACGTGCTACATTCGTTGGGCATTGCCAAAGTTATCAACTTTAAACCTGGTACTACAATCATGGACTTAGGATCCGGAGGTGGTTTTCCTGGCATACCGTTAGCTATTCTTTTTCCTGAAGTCAAGTTCCATTTGATTGACAGCATCGGCAAGAAAATACGTGTGGCTACGGAAATCAGTAGAAGCATCGGATTGAAGAATGTTTCTTTTGCCCATGAAAGAGCTGAAGAAGAGAAGGCAAAATTTGACTTTGTAGTGAGCCGTGCAGTTATGCCACTGGGAGATTTGGTAAAATTAGCGAGGAAAAACATTAGTCCGAAACAGCAGAATGCCTTGCCCAATGGACTTATTTGCTTAAAAGGTGGGGAATTAGAACACGAAGCAGCCAAGTTGAAAGACCGAAGCATTTTTTGGCATCTCTCCGACTATTTTTCCGAGGAATACTTTGAAACAAAACAAGTAGTTTTCACGGCCATTTAATTTAGAAAATAATACTTTTCAATGGTCAATAATATATAATTATGAAGATTAAGAGATTTGAATTTAACATGTTTCCAGTGAACAGCTATGTATTGTGGGACGACACCCATGAAGCTGTGTTAATTGATCCTGGATGCTATTATGAAGAGGAGAAGACTGCCTTGAAAGATTACATTAACAGTCATGACTTAGTAGTGAAGCACCTGCTCAACACACATCTACACATAGACCACATCTGTGGCAATCCCTTTTGTGAAAGAACATTTGGCGTGAAAAGTGAGGCTCATGAAGCCGATCTCTTTTGGGTAGAAGAGGCTCCCAAGCAGAGTCGTATGTTTGGTCTAAGGTTACCTGAAGCACCTGTTCCACCAACAACACACTTACACGAAGGAAATATAGTTACATTTGGTAACACTAAGCTAGAAGTAATTCATGTGCCAGGGCATTCCCCTGGCAGCATCGTATTCTACTGTGCAGCAGATAATTGTATATTTTCCGGCGATGTACTCTTTCAAGGCAGTATTGGGCGTGCCGACTTAGCTGGTGGCAATTTTGACACGCTGATTGAAGGCATTTGTGCAAAATTGTTCGTTCTACCTGATGAAACAATTGTTTATCCTGGACATGGGGCACCTACATCTATTGGCATAGAGAAAACGGATAATCCTTTTTTTAGAATATAACATCTTTAGGACAAATAAATAACAACCAATTATAACCTAATATTTAAAATGAAAACTGACCTTTTGGTAAATCGTCATGTCGGCATTACAGAAACCGACGAGCAGCTGATGCTGCAAAAGATAGGGGTGAAAAACATAGACGAGTTGATTGACAAGACTATCCCTGGTGACATCCGCTTAAAGCAACCATTAGACTTGCCTAAGGCTATGACAGAATATGAGTTTGCCAAACACATCAACGAATTGGCAGCTATGAATAAGTTATATACCACATATATTGGTATGGGGTGGTATAACACCATTACACCAGCAGTCATCCAGCGCAATGTCTTGGAAAATCCTGTGTGGTACACCTCTTATACGCCTTATCAATCAGAGGTATCACAAGGCCGTCTGGAGGCATTGATAAATTTCCAGACAGCTATAGCAGACCTTACTGCTATGCCTTTGGCCAACTGTTCTTTATTAGACGAAGCAACTGCAGCTGCTGAAGCTGTAACGATGATGTATAATATTCGTTCCCGCGCCCAACAGAAAACAGGAGCCAACGTGGTGTTTGTTGATGAGAGTATCTTTCCCCAGACACTAGCAGTAATGAAGACACGTGCCATTCCACAAGGGATAGTTATCAAGACAGGTAGCTATAAGACGGCTAGTTTGACACCCGATATATTTGCATGTATCATCCAATATCCTAACTCAGAAGGGAATGTAGAAGATTATCGTGCATTTGTTGAACAAGCACATGCTGCAGACTGCAAGGTAGCTGTTACAGCTGACATTCTTAGTTTGGCATTACTAACTCCTCCTGGAGAATGGGGTGCCGATATAGTTTTTGGCAGTTCTCAGCGTTTGGGAACTCCCATGTACTATGGTGGTCCTTCTGCAGCTTTCTTCGCTACACGCGATGAGTACAAACGTCAGATGCCAGGACGTATTATAGGTTTATCGAAAGATAAATACGGTAAAACCTGCTTCCGCATGGCCTTACAGACTCGCGAGCAACATATTAAGCGTGAAAAAGCGACTTCTAACATTTGCACATCACAGGCTTTGTTAGCAAGCATGGCAGGTTTCTATGCTGTCTACCACGGACAGGAAGGCATCCACACTATAGCAGAACGCATCCATAGCATTGCTTCGTTGCTGGCGGAAAAATTAGAATCATATGGTTACAAACAGTTCAATGAGCAATACTTCGACACGCTGCACTTAGGTTTACCAAAAGGAACAACAGTTGAGCAATTAAAAGCTGTAGCACTTCAGCATGAAGTGAACCTGCACTACTTCAGTAACGGTCATGTTGGTCTAAGCATTGACGAGACGACCGACATCGCAGCTGTCAACGAGTTGCTACGCATCTTTGCTACAGCTGCACAACACGAGTTTGACGCTATTGACTACGTACCAGTAATTAATAGTAATATAAATAAGGTATTGTTGCGCACATCTCCCTACTTGACACATGAAGTATTCCAGAAATACCATACTGAGATGGAGATGATGCGATATATCAAGCGTCTTGACCGCAAGGACATTTCCCTCACCCACTCCATGATTTCATTAGGATCCTGCACCATGAAGATGAACCCAGCTTCAGAGATGCTTCCTTTGAGCCGAGCTGAGTTTGCTAACCTTCATCCTCTGGTACCTGCCGATCAAGCTGCAGGCTATCGCAAACTGATAGAGAATCTCTGCGAAGAGCTACAAATCATCACAGGTTTCGATGGGGTGACTTTACAACCCAACTCGGGTGCTGCTGGTGAATACACTGGCCTACGTATCATCCGCTCTTATTTGGAGAGCATCGGACAAAATCAAAGAAATATCATACTGATTCCCTCATCAGCACATGGCACCAATCCTGCATCAGCCGTTCAAGCGGGCTTTACACCAATCACAGTAGCTTGCGATGAGAAAGGCAATGTTGATTTGAATGACTTGCGCGAGAAAGCAGAAAGCAATAAGGATTCGTTAGCTGCTTTAATGATTACCTATCCTTCTACACACGGCATCTTCGAGGTGGAAATCAAGGAGATTTGCAACATCATCCATGCATATGGCGCACAAGTCTATATGGATGGCGCCAACATGAATGCACAGGTTGGACTTACCAATCCTGGTACCATCGGTGCCGATGTTTGCCACTTGAATTTACATAAGACTTTCTCTTCTCCTCACGGAGGTGGTGGTCCTGGTGTTGGTCCCGTATGTGTAAAACAACACTTGGTACCATTCCTTCCAGGGCATCCATTGTTTGGGAATACAGCCAACGAGGTAGCAGCTGCTCCTTTCGGCAGTGCAGGTATCCTACCTATCGCCTATGGTTATATCCGAATGATGGGTACCGAAGGTTTGACAAGAGCCACCAAGATAGCCATTCTAAGTGCCAACTATATGGCAGCTTGCCTAGAAGATACTTATGGTATCGTCTATCGTGGTGCAAATGGTTTTGTAGGACACGAAATGATTTTGGATTGCAGAAAACTGCATGAAGAAGTGGGTGTAAGCGAAGCAGACATCGCCAAGCGTCTGATGGATTATGGTTATCATGCTCCAACTCTTTCTTTCCCCGTCCATGGAACCTTGATGGTAGAGCCAACCGAGAGTGAAAGTCTTGCTGAACTGAACAATTTCATTGAAGTAATGCGTACCATTTGGCAAGAGATAGAGGAAGTAAGGAACGGTACAGCTGACAAAACCGACAATGTGCTGCTTAATGCTCCTCATCCAGAATACGAAGTGGTGGCCAATGAGTGGAACCACAGTTATAGTCGTGAGAAAGCAGCCTATCCTATCGAAAGTGTGAAAGAGAATAAATTCTGGATCAATGTGGCACGTGTAAACGACACACTGGGCGATCGCAAGTTGCTGAGTACTCGCTACCAATCATTTGAAGATTAAATGAGGAAGAGATGGAAGGGAACTTTTGAATTATTCACTGAAACGAAGGGTTTCCACCTTTTTCAAGCGTTCCTTAAGTCTATCAAACTGACTCTTACGAATACGTAACGTCATGAGACAATCATTATCAAAGTCCTGGGATACAATCTCAGGACTTTCTTCTTTGACGATACGCATCACATCATTCATAAAGGGGTATTCAAAAAGGAAAGAAATATCGGCATCAACCGTCTTTTCAATAATCTCAGCAGCATTCAATGCATCTTGAGCAGCAGCTTTATAGGCTACAATTAAGCCACTGGTGCCCAACTTAATTCCTCCAAAATAACGCACCACAACGATCAAGACATCAGTCAAACCGAAAGAATTGATTTGTCCCAAAATGGGTTTTCCAGCTGTTCCACTGGGCTCTCCATTATCGTTGGCACGGAAATCAACACGCTCGGCTCCCAACATATAGGCATAACAAACATGACGAGCATCAAAATACTTTTTCTCGTAGAATTTCAGGTATTCTTTTACCTCATCAAGTGAACGCACTGGTATAGCAAAGGCAAGGAACTTACTTCGTTTCTCGGAGTAAGTTCCTTCTACCAATTTTGCTATCGTCTTATATGTATCGTCCAATGTTATTTATTGACTTGGAATTTCGTGATACCGTCACGTAAAAAACCAACAATCTGCTTGGCTGCAGCAATACCTGCGTTAATATTAGCCTCAGCTGTCTGAGCACCCATCTTCTTAGGTGTAGCAAAATATCTGCCTGCAAATTTTGCAGCAAACTCCTCGGCTGTTGCAGGAGCAATATCCGACACATATTTCAGATCCTCACGTTCCTCCATCAACTTGATTAGACCAGCCTCATCAATCACTTCCTTGCGAGCCGTATTAATCAAGATACCACCCTTTGGCATACGACTTACCATCTCATAATTGATAGAATTCTTTGTCTCTGGGGTAGCAGGAATATGCAATGAAACAATATCACAAGTATCGAATAAGGCTTCCGTTGAATCAACAGCATGCACACCTGCAGCTTCAATAACTTCCTTAGGACAGAATGCATCGTAGGCATAAATATCCATACCGAAACCTGCTGCGATGCGAGCCACATTACGGCCTACATTACCAAAAGCAAGGATACCCAACTTCTTACCCTTCAATTCTGTTCCTGCCTTGCCGTTGTAGAAATTACGAACAGCAAACACCAGCAAGCCAAACACTAGTTCAGCCACAGCATTAGAATTCTGACCTGGCGTATTCATCACTACAACATTATGAGCAGTAGCTGCAGCTAAGTCAACATTGTCATAACCTGCACCTGCACGCACTACAATCTTTAACTGTTTGGCAGCATCCAGCACCTCATTGTCAATTATATCACTACGGATAATCACTGCATCAGCATCTTTCACTGCTTCCAGTAACTGTGCCTTCTCTGTATATTTTTCCAACAACGTCAGTTCGTAGCCAGCACCTTCTATCTCCTGACGGATGCCGTCAACAGCCACTTTGGCGAACGGCTTCTCTGTAGCAATTAATACTTTCATCTTTTAATGTTTTGATTCAAACAACTGCATGCAAGCCACCAGTGCCTTCACACCTTCCAGAGGCTGAGCATTATAGCAAGAAGCACGGAAGCCACCTACATCACGATGGCCTTTCACGCCAACCATACCGTTCGCAACTGCAAAGTCCAAGAAATCTTTCTCCAAATCCTTGTACTCATCAGCCATCACGAAGCACAGGTTCATTAGTGAACGGTCCTCCGGAACAACAGTGCCACGGAACATCTTGTTACGATCAATCTCATTATACAACATCTCTGCACGTTCTTTTGCACGACGATCCATTTCCTCTACACCACCTGATTTCTTAATCCAACGCAGTGTCTCCAAAGCAGAATAAATAGGTACTACTGGAGGTGTATTGAACATTGAGCCCTTAGACACATGAGTACGGTAGTCAAGCATAGTAGGTATATAACGGCTTACCTTACCCAATTCATCATCTTTCACAATCACCAATGTAACACCAGCCATAGCTAAGTTCTTCTGTGCGCCGGCATAAATGCATTTATATTTCTTCACGTCAATCGGACGGCTGAAGATGTCAGATGACATATCAGCGATCATTGGTACGGGGACATCCAGATCCTTGCGAATCTCGGTACCGTAGATGGTATTGTTAGTCGTAATATGAAGATAGTCCACGTCAGTCGGACAAGTCCACCCCTTTGGAATATAAGTAAAGTTCTTGTCAGCAGAAGAAGCTACTTCCACCACCTCACCAAAACCTTTTGCTTCTTTGAGAGCCTTTTTAGCCCAAACACCAGTGTTCAGGTAAGCAGCCTTCTTCTCTAAGAAGTTATAGGGAATCATGCAGAACTCCAGGCTGGCACCACCACCCAGAAAGATTACAGAATACCCCTCAGGAATGTCAAGGATCTCTTTAATCAGAGCCACAGCCTCATCCACAACAGGCTGAAAATCTTTAGCGCGATGGCTGATTTCCATTAGAGACAAACCAGAACCATTGAAATCAAGAATCTGTTGGGCAGTAGCCTCAATCACCTCACGAGGGAGAATTGAAGGACCTGCGTTGAAATTATACTTCTTCATAAAGCATTTGTTTATTTAATTTATAATTTTGGTTTTCTTTTTTTAATAATTTTCGGTGCGAAGTTAGCAATTTATTTGTTCATGACAAAGAAACACGAACTTTTTTATATCGCTTCTTCGATGATGGTCCGCATCCCTTTTATTTTTTCACCAGCCACCAACTTGAGCAACTGATTGACTTTCGACCTTTTGACTGCCACAAAAGCATAATGGTCCTTCACATCCACCTGTCCTAAGTCATTCTTATCCAAGCCACCTTTCTTATAAAAGAAACCCACAACATCCACCTTATTGAGTTTATCCTTCTTGCCCCTACCAATATAAATGGTGGTCCACTCCTGCTTTGGAGGCTTGGGAGTTTCCTCTGGTAACTCATATACTGGGGCATCAGTATCCACATAGTCAGGCAAATGCTCCTCAGGGCCAAGAATCATATAAGAACTTCCTGTAGCATCCCATCGTGCTGTACGACCATTACGGTGAGTAAAAGACTCCTCGTTGACAGGCAGATGATAATGAATCACATTGTCAATACCAGGGATATCCAACCCACGAGCAGCCAAATCGGTTGATATCAATACAGGACAAGTGCCATTCCTGAACTTGTAGAGAGAGCGTTCACGATCATCTTGCTCCATCCCACCATGAAACATATCACAAGGAAAACGCTTCGCTTGCAAAAAGCCAGTCACACGTTCCACGCTCTCTCGATAGTTCACAAACACCAGTGAGGTCTGGTTTCCGAGTTGGCACAACAAACGATATAATGTCTCTAATTTATCCTTTTCAGGCGAATGTACCACTTGTAGCAACAAGTTGGTGGCGCCATAATTGGATTGGGAGAAATCCAGTTTTATGACCTTGTTCTTCAAGAGTTTTCCCTCTTCCGTTGTAGCCACTCCAGTAAACTGAGGTATCTCATCGGCATCCGTAGCTGAAAGCAACACACGTTTCTTCAACGAGGGAAGTTTCCCTATCACCTCCGACATCTCATCTTGGAAACCGAACTCCAGGCATTTGTCAAACTCATCTATAATAAGAGTCGTTACCGTCTTGGCATTGAAATTCTTTTTTTCCAAATGGTCATTCATACGTCCTGGTGTTCCCACAATCACATGTGGATGAATACCATTCATCGTACGGTGTTCATCCATAGCAGGGCGTCCACCGTAACAACTCATGATCTTGAAAGACGTCCCCATCTGCTTGAATACAGTCTCTATCTGCAACGCCAACTCCCTGGATGGCACCAGTACCACCGCCTGCACCTCCTCGCTGTCGGCATTCAGCCGTTGTACCAAAGGCAACAGGAAAGCGATGGTCTTACCCGATCCTGTAGGAGAGAGCAAAACCAGATTCTTATCCACCCCATAGGCTTCCAACGTGGCCAACTGCATGGGGTTCAATTCTTCAATCTTGAGGTTTTTCAGTATCTCATTCTGTTCCATCATCTTCTACAATCTGTGCGTCCTCAATATCCAAATCTTTTATATTCAACTTCGTATTATCCTGCATCTCATTCATTCTCGGACGACAACGAGTAAACCGCCACCAATTAATCAATTCAAACACTGCATATATGATGCAAGTGATACCTATAATGATAAAAGCCGTCGAGCGCGTTCCTGTGGGATTAGTAATCGCATAAATTCCAGCCAGGAAAATCAATGATGGCACAATATAATAAGCAAGTGGCACCTTTGACCACTGACGAGCTGCAATGAGTGCTGAAAGTTGTTGAATACCACCTATCAGCAAGAAAAAGCCTAAGACAAACGTGAGGAAATTGGCAAAAAAGCCAGGCATCAGCATCAACAACAAACCAAACAAAACGCCCCCTATCGAATCGACAGGGAAAAACGCAGGATACTCCTTGCGCAGAGAATAATAACTGATGAGACCAATCAATGATGGCACCATAAACAGTGCACCTATGGTAATGACAAAATAGTTGCCGGCTTCAGAGGGAAACATCACAAGCACAACTCCTGCCACTAAAGCACAAATGGCACGAACAAACGCATAATTAATCTTTTTCATGGACAAGTCTCGTTTTTTCGCAAAGATAATATAATCCAAAGAGAGAAACAAATTTTGGAACAGCGAAAACATGAATGTTCACATTTAATGTTGAGTCGTGACAAAATTCAATGTCAGATAAATTTTGGAACAGCGAAAACATGAATGTTCACATTTACTACTAGAAGAGCACAGCTTTACTACGAGTAAAACACAACTCTACTACGGGAGGGCAAAAAAGAGATACGAATGAGGTCGGTTGCCGAAGGGAATTATGGCAAAGTGAGTTCTTTCAATTGCTCATAAGAGCCATGATAGATATCTAAATCCACCTGCTCTTTGATACCAGGAACGGTGCCAGCATCTGTATGTTGCCAAAATGCCCATTGCCCTTGGTATTGCACAGAATCAACGTAGTAATGGGCAATCCAGTAAGGATAACGGTTAAAGATGGTGTCGTTCAGGTATTTCTCTTTGAATTTATAACTGGCATACAGGATGGGCTTTACTCCATAGTAAGCCTCCACCACATCAAGCCATGTTTTCACATTCTGTACAAACAGTTGCCGATTCTTGTGCTTGGGAGACACTTCCACATCTAACACTGGAGGTAAATCGCCTGGCTGCAACTGTACCTGACTGATAAAGAACTGTGCCTGCTTCCGAGCATCGGTGGCAGGAATAAAATAATGGTATGCCCCACGCATAAAGCCCCATTCTTTCGCACACTCGAAATTCGATTGGAAGTTTTCGTCGGTCATATCCCCCCCCTCCGTAGCTTTCATAAATAAAAACCGCAAAGGAAACTGAGGGTCGTTTTGTGTTGTAGCCAACATGGGCCAGTCAATCACCCCTTGGTAGTGTGAAACGTCAATGCCATGCAACTGATACGAGAATGGCATGCACACGCCATATCCCTTGTTGCCATAACATGGTTTCCACCGATAACTGTAAGGATCGACAAAGAAATAATAGAAAGCTACGCCAAGGACCAGAACGATACCAACGGCCAATACATTTCGCACCCAAAGGGGTTGCTCTTTGCTACCTCTCTTCTTTCGTTTTTTGGTTCTCTTCTTGGGCATATATTCTACTTTTCGTTTCCATTATCTCCTTTTTTAAGCTCTCCTATCCACGGGGAGGAACTATGGAAAGAAGAATGGACTATCCCTATTGTGCTAAAGAGACTTCCCGCAAATTACAGGAAGTCTCTCTGAACACCTTATCATATAAATAAATAGAGTTTACGCTTTCTCCAGTTGGAGGGTCTTGGTTGGCTGGTCGCAAACCTCTGACGGACCGAAGTACTGGATAGGACCAGGATAAACGAAAGCAGTTTCCTTCGCCCACTTAGCACGGTTAGCTGCCAGTGTCTTGAAAGGCTTGCCGTTCAGGTCAACCAATGCCTTGCGAATCACAGGCTTCATCTCACCGTTACGACGTTCCATGTTGAACATCATGGTGATTGGAATACCACCAGCAATCCACTTTTCAGCAGGAGCGGTCAGGTTCTTTACAGAAGCCATGTAACCAGTCTTACCGTTAGCAATCAGCACAGAAGCGGTGAAACCTAATGAGTAGCAATAGTCAGCATCGAAGTTAGATGGAGCTGCGCAACGGCCTTCATAACCGAAGAAGTGATGCAGAGCAGAGAATTTGCCTACATACTTGCCTTCCTTCTTCCATGCAGCCAACTTGTTGCCTACCATCTCACTCAGCAACTTCTCAGTTTCAATCAAAGATACCTGAACGTTTCCGTGAGGATCTCTCTCGAGGAAGAGCTGCTGCTGGATGCCCTGAGGAAGGATATCGAATACCTTGAAAGCATC
>OMSH01000160.1 GCA_900313715.1 uncultured Prevotellaceae bacterium | reverse complement strand
GTGGAGGGATAATCGCAAAAGCAGATTATTAGTGAGATACGAGGCAAGTGCTTGGCGAACAGGTGCTTACCTCGTTTCTTTTCTGCACGTTCCAAAAGCAGTCCATGACGTGGTTGTTTTACTAATGCTTTACACTAAATCGGCAAATGTTTTACACAAAAAATGGCACTGCAAAAACGAGAAAAAACCAAACTTTGATAAAAGCATAATAGATATTTACCTTTGCTACATAAAGTTTCGATATTTCAAGAACAATTATTCATATAAAACATGTCATTGCACAACTGTATATTTGAAGAGCTATTGAAGGCTGCAAAACCTACACGAGGTCTATTTGTAATACCTTTACCAACAGGTTCTGGTAAGACATATAATTCGTGCCTATTGATGGCAGAAGAATTGAAGAAAGAAGATGCCCGTCGTATCTTCTATGTCACAGATGCAAAGAAACAGTTGGATGCAACGATCGAAGACATTAGGAAGAATTTGACAAAAAGCGGTATCAAACTTCAGAAGCATGACATCCTTCGTGTTTATTCGCAAGAAGAGCAATGGGAACGTGTATTTACCGCCCCCGACATCCTTCAGAAGATGGAGGCTAATCCTCTTTTTCAGGGGGATAAGGCTTTCAATAATTTGAAGCGACTTTATACATATAATGATGTAACAGAAGGAATTGCTGAGGAAATCGTAAAGAATCGTTTGCGTCTTATTGATAAAGTGCGCAAAGACGCACTTACTCCAATTCGTCAAAAATATAAGAACGAAACAGATGAAGTAATAGCTTCGCACATCATTCGGGAATATCCAATATTGGAGGAACTATACCCGGAATTGCTTTTTTATAAGAGCAAGATCGTCGTGTTGACAGCATCAAAGCTGCACACAACAGCATCTCCAAAATTGGTGCGAAAGGGCACACAGCCATATTGGAAGCATATTAAGGATTCACTTGTCATTATTGATGAATCTGACCGAGTAAAGGAAGCGGCTATGAAGCGTTTGTTCGATTGTGAATGTGGTAGAAGAAGACGTTTTAATTTCTGGGGGTTGTGCTATTTTATCTGCGAGCACTATGAAGAGGTTCTGGATATGCAAAGAATGCCCGAATGGGTTGAACATAAGGACAATATTCAGGCAATGCTTAAAGAGATAAAAAAGAAGAAGGAATATTTGATTGATGACATTGCTCCCCAAAAGATGCTTAGTGCTTTGGAGTTGGATGAGAATGTCAATCGTGGCAATTTTATCTTTTATGATGAAGATCAGACATTCTCAGCAGAGAATTTCGTATTGTCTATTCACAATAAGAAGGAGGAAAATGTCTCATATCTTCAATCAAAACAGATGTTGAAGAGTCAGAATGATAACACCCTTTCGTTTGCTGCAAACCGCATCATTCTTTTCTTGAAAAATTTTGTTCAGATTGTAGATAAACATGCGGAAGAGTATGCACGAATTGAGAATGAACTCCGTAAAAAGAAAAGTTATGAGACTTCCGTAGATCTGGAAGGTGAGCGTGCCTTTGACCATATTGTTAAATATATGGGTATAAACGAAGGTAATACAGAATACCGTCAGGCTCTACAAGAGTTGCGTTGTGGAACAAACTTTGAAAATCCACACTCAAAAGACCAAGAAGATGAGAGTAGATCTATCTATGATAAAGGTATAAGCTTCATAGAGATTTATTCTCTTGACAATGATCGTTATTCTTGTTGTTTTGATTATCACGAAATGAGGTGTATGCCTGAGAACGTGTTGCTCGATATGGTAAAACATAATCGAGTGATTATGTGTAGTGCCACGGCTGACAGTCAGAGCCCGGTACATAATTACGACTTCAACTATATAGTCAAGCAAGGAGTAAAGGTAGAGAAGATTGACAATGAAGCATTAAAGAGGATCGAAGATTATATAGCCCTAAATTATGCCAATCCCGGCGTAAACTTCTCCATCTATAAAGAAGAGAATACGAATCCAAAAGAAAAGATAGAGGAGTATCTTGGCAAATGTAATCAGGCTGTCAAAGATTGTCTTGACTTCATTTCTACCGACAAGAACACCATTGATAAGAACAATTCAGCCAGAATGGTGAATATGCTGAGTCACTACATGGATTTCATTGAAAATCCTAACGCAAGGGCTTGGATCTATTTTCAGCCATTCTCATATACAGGCAAGAGTAGCATCGGCATAAAGAAGGCACTGAACATCCTTCAACAGGCAAGAATAACCAAACGTGGAGAAAAATTCGATGGCGATTCAATGGATGAACATGCCATTGATGATGGGAAGATCCGCAGACATGCAGATATATATCCTAAACTTAATGTGTGCTTCCTTTGTGGAGAGCACTTCAAGAAAGACCTGGAGGAAGTAGAGAAGTTATTGAAGGAAGATCCTAAGTTAAAGATGTTCTGCTTTGTTTGTTACCAGTCAGGGGCAGTTGGCGTGAATTATCTGTTTGAAACGGACAACAGATATAGAAAGAAACATTGTCTGGAAGCCCCCAACACAAAAGATCGTAAAGATACACGATGCAATTTCGATGGTATCATTATGGATAAGCCTACAAACTTTATTCCCCTAATTGAAGTTGATGACTACCTGAAAGCTTGCATTTCATTGAGTATATTAGGTTCGGATAATCAATTAGAACTCAAAGAAAAATCTGACTTCCAGCGTGCATTGCTTCGTCGCAGACACCACCGTATTATGGATGACCTGAGCGAAATAATGAAAGGTCGTGAGATTCAAATCAAAGCTGCATTGAAAGAAACTCCAGCTTTTGATGCTTTCTGCCTTCGATGGGCGGTACAGGCTTTGGGACGTATAACTCGTTCAACCATCTACAATAAGTCTATTCATGTTGCTATTGGTGAGGATATGGCTTACTCTATGGTGAAAGCTAAGAAACCAGAGGTGCAGACAGACCTACTCAAACACGTTTTGGCAGCTATCAATGGCAATCAAAATATCATTGATCGCTTTGAGGGGAAAGAGGAAGAAGCGGATATTACTTTCAACAATGACGAACACCGTAGAGACAGATACATCAGTGAGCTGGTAGGTATTAGTTTCAAGGGTATAGATAAGTATGCTTGTCAGATACGAGAAAGACTACATTCGATACGTGAGTATGTAATGAAACATCCTGAGTTCGATGACAGAAACGATATTGATCCGTCAATGCGTATGTTCTATATCAAGTCTGTTGAAGCACAAGCAAAAAATCGAAATTATTCAGATATATGTGTACATCTTGATGTGATCATGAAGCAAGAGTTCATCAGACAATACTTTGTGTCAAATGGATATTGTACATCGTGGAAAGGCAAAGAATGGGTTATTTCGCCACAAGTTATCCAACAGGTGTATACAGGCTACTTTGGTGAACATGTGTTCAAGGCAATCTTGGAAAATGCAGATTGTAAGGTAGGATCACTTCCTGAAAAAATCTGGGAGCGTGCTGACTGGGTAGTCAATGATAATTTGTATGTGGATGTGAAATTTATGTCAGATAGTGACTTTAATCAGCATGTCAATGTTCAGTCATGGGATCGAAAGATTCGAGAATGTGGAAGTAATTATGTAGTAGTCAATGTTCCTCGATATGCTGGCAATTATTCATTCACACATACCATACAACTTGAAAGTGGTGCGAACCTGCCAATTATTAATGGCCTAATTGACATTGAGACAGGTGCAGTCCTTGACAAAAACGTTCAAACAATTCTATATAAGTTAAACATCGTTAAACTGTAATGGAAAAAATAAGAACCAATCATATTAAAGTCGTATTCCACTGGGATGAGTTCCTTGAGGATTTCGACTTGTACAAGATAGAATACTCCGATGCCTACGACTTTGATAACAACTTAGGCATCTACTGCAAGTTGGAAGGATTGTGTCCTAATAGTGCTGTCAGTGCATTCAACAAGATGGTGAGAGATGGTAATGCAGATGCTCCAACCAAGCATCGTATATTCCTTTTTGCATCGGATAAAAAGGATGGAATCTCTACAGCCATACTTCAGGAACGGCTTGAAAAGGTCAACGTGAAGATAAAGCAAATCAGCTCTAACCCTGGCTTTAGGGAAGAAATTTATCCGCACAATATGCTTAACTTGATGCTATCCATGATGCCTAATCGAGACAAAACTCTTAGTTATGCACATGGTAAGCTCATTTGCGGCACTTGCAGTAGCTTGTACAATAAAGGTAAAAAGCAAGGTGAAGAACTTGGACTACAGTTAGAATTTGCCTATGGAGGCTTACTTCAAGCTCATACAAGCACCTTTGCTGAGGCTGACAAGGTTGAAATATCCAAGAAGAAGGATTCACTTGTTTACCATCTAGAATTTGGTGATGAACGTATATACTTCTCGTCACAAAAGAAGAAAGGTACTAAGGAGTATTATAATCATCCTTCCATATTCAGAAAGAATAACAAGAACCGCATCCCATTCTTGGATTTCAGTGATATTGATCATTTGGAGGAATCACAGGCTTATATTATATCTTCTGTATTGAATGAATTTCTGTGTACTTACTCTAAATATATTTCGGTAGATCCTGTCGTTTATTATACTCCTCAATTATTGCAATCGCAGAAAGCTGAGTTTAAGAACGAAGATGAATTAGTTCGTAATATGCTTTCTTCTTCATGGATAGACATTTCCTGTCAAACCCAAGAAGAGGGTGTAGAGGAACGCCGTGCCTTAATAGAGGAGAAGTCAAAAGCATACATTAAAAAGTTGTTTAAGACAGGTTTTGAAGGTACTTTTGTTAAGACCAAGGGTAAGAATAGGATTTGTATTCGTATTGTTGGCGATAAAGATCAGGAGGCAGAGTTGTCAACAGCAAAACGTAACTCAAAGGACAAACATCGCCTTCAGGAGAAGTTGAATCTTATGGAGAAACAGATTCCTGTTCAAGATTCAATGATAAGCTCAGACATAAACGATGCAACTATCAAAAACATCTTTCGTCAGATTCTGATTAAGGAAAAATGTCTGCAATCCACCTTGCCTCTGGCTATGATTGAGCGCTTTAAGGGGTGCGTTATTACCTATGCAGAAAGGAAAGTTAAAAGCAAGGAATACTACTACTTCACTCAAATGACTATTGATAATGATGGTCAACTTTCTTACAGGGATATTGAGAAAAAAATACTGCGGGAGGGTGTTATCTCAATACTGGACGCAAACTTTGAGATGCACGAATATCAAATACCTGACTATAAAAAGGGATATAACAAAGATTTTATTTATTGCATAGAGAAGGATGGGGTTAGGTATAACATTTATGATACTGAAGAGTATATTTTCCCTGAATTGGATGAAATGACTCGTGCCTTGAAAGAATTGAAGAACACGATTGTGCCTGTCGGGGCGTATCAACTGTTGAAGGATAATGTTCAATCGTCAGAAGCAAAAGCATTATGCAGGCAACGTATGCGTGAAAACATGGACGGTGTTCAACACGATCAGTTCTATAAGGATATTAAAATTATTGGTAAAGAAGACGGAGTAACAAGGAATCTCATGCACTTAGTCACCAAAGAATACAACATCAAACAAGGTCAGGACTTTCGTACTGTGAATCGCCGTGAGGAAACTCTGGGAGCTTGTGTTAACGTTCATTTCTGGAAAAATTCCCCCAATAAGTGGATGTATTGTGCAGGTCCAAATCCAAATGGCAATTTTAGCTCTATCGACAATAAGGTTTATGTTCGTGAATTGGTTTGCGATCAAAGTCCTGATGAAGCATTCGTCAATGAATTGATTTGTTCATTGGGTGATGGGTGGAATAAGATAAATGAGTTCTCCGTTCATCCTTCAATTTTCAAGTTTCTGAAGGAACGTTTAGAAATGTTTAAGGTGAAGGAACAACTCGATGATTTATCCTAAAAGGATTAAGGAAATAAATACATATTTGGTAGAGCTCATAATCGACCTGTACGAACAGGTTTCGGTCTATGTTGATGCCTATAGTGAGTCAGAGGCTGATGCCATTGGAATCACTATGTTTGAAAATGGTAAACTTGATTGTGCTGGTCAGATTGAGATATTTTTTGTACTTCCTTTGTGCGTACAAAACTTCGATTTCGTTGGCCTTCTGCAATACGATCCCAATCATAGTGATAGTCCACATTCCAACCAAATCCATAGTCCCATTTATTAGGTGCTCTCCCAACAAACAGAAAGGGAAAGACGGTATACCGTTTTCAATGTACGCTCGTAAGCATATAGAGAAGATGAAAGCCAGAGGCCAGGAAAGGACTTCACGCGACTATAAGTGGGCACTTTATAGC
>OMSH01000122.1 GCA_900313715.1 uncultured Prevotellaceae bacterium | reverse complement strand
GCCCACCCGCCTCTTTAGCTCAGTTGGCCAGAGCACGTGATTTGTAATCTCGGGGTCGTTGGTTCGAATCCGACAAGAGGCTCAAACAAATAATCTCCAAATGGTCTTGAAAGCTCGCTTTCAGAAGCCATTTGGAGATTATTTGTTTGATAGCCTGCCAACGGCAGGTTAAAGGATATGTAATCCGCAAGAGACTAGCCTGCCTGCGGCAGGCGCAAGGATGGGCGTAAGCCAATCCGACTGCCAGTAGTCTTTTCGGATATGATAAAAAAGGGTTGCGTTTGCAACCCTTTTCATTATTCTTATTTTGCGTAGCTCACGGCACGTGTTTCACGTATCACCGTAATCTTCACCTGTCCTGGGTACGTCATCTCGTCCTGAATCTTCTTGGCGATTTCACCCGATAGACTTTCGGTCTGCTTGTCGTCAATCTTGTCTGCTCCCACAATCACTCGCAACTCACGACCAGCTTGGATGGCGTAGGTCTTGGTTACTCCGGGATAAGAAGCTGCAAGTGCTTCCAAGTCGTTGAGGCGCTTGATGTATGCTTCCACAATCTCCCTGCGAGCACCTGGACGGGCACCAGAGATGGCGTCACAAACCTGTACGATAGGAGCAAGTAGGGTAGTCATCTCTACCTCGTCGTGGTGAGCGCCGATGGCATTGCAAATATCAGGTTTCTCTTTGTACTTCTCAGCCAGCTTCATACCCAGCAGTGCGTGTGGCAATTCGGGCTCATCATCAGGCACCTTGCCAATATCATGCAGCAAACCTGCACGGCGAGCCTTCTTGGGGTTCAAGCCCAACTCTGTGGCCATTACGGCACAGAGGTTAGCCGTTTCGCGTGCATGTTGCAACAGGTTCTGTCCATATGATGAACGGTACTTCATCTTACCGATGATACGAATCATTTCAGGATGCAAACCATGTATACCTAAGTCAATGGTAGTACGTTTGCCGGTTTCTACAATCTCGTCTTCCACTTGCTTGCGGACCTTTGCTACTACCTCTTCAATGCGAGCGGGATGGATACGTCCGTCGGTAACAAGTTGATGCAATGCCAGGCGGGCAATCTCACGGCGTACGGGGTCGAAAGCGGAGAGAACGATGGATTCTGGAGTGTCATCTACGATGATTTCCACACCGGTAGCTGCCTCCAAAGCACGTATATTACGTCCTTCACGTCCTATGATGCGACCTTTGATTTCGTCAGAATCAATATGGAATACCGTTACGGAATTCTCTATGGCTGTTTCTGTAGCAACGCGTTGGATGGTTTGTACAACGATACGTTTCGCTTCTTTATTAGCGTTCATCTTGGCATCGTCCATGATTTCGTTGATATAGGACTGAGCCTGCATCTTGGCCTCTTCCTTCAGTGATTCAATCATGCGTTCCTTGGCTTCTTCTGCTGATAAACCCGAGATGGCTTCCAGTTTCACGATTTCCTGTTGCTGCATTTTGTCCAGCTCTTCTTTTTTCTTTTCAATAACTCCCAACTGATTGGTTAGGTTGTCGCGAATGGCATCGTTCTCAGCCTTTTTGTGCATCAAGTCCTCTTGACGTTGGTTGAGTACCATCTCACGTTGTTTAAGTTTGTTCTCAACCTGCTGTATCTTTTGGTTGCGCTGAGCTACTTCTTTTTCCAGTTCAGCCTTCTTGTTCAGGAATTTCTCCTTCACCTCCAACAGCTTGTTCTTTTTGATTACCTCTGCTTCAGCATTAGCTTCTTTCAGTATGGTATCAGCCTTCGATTTCAGAATTGTCTTCTGAATGAAAAACATAATGGCAAGGCCTATCAGTAGACCCACCATGCAGAATACTATATTTACTACCATAGTTATTAAATAAAAATATATAAAAACGCACTGAAGACCTACTTGTTACATGCGTTTCAAGTGGGTCAGCAGTGCGTGGATATCCTTTAATAATTCTATTAGCTTTTATCTGTTGATGCAATCATCAATCAGCTTAGCCAATTCTTCTATCTTGTCGGTATAAGGAGTTGTTTCATTGCGTCCTTTCTCCTTCAGTCCTTCCAGTGATAGCTGGTAAGCCACCATCTGCAAGATGCGCACCTCTGGTAGTTCGGGGTAATGCTCCTTATACGCATTTGTCAAGTTGTCAACCTGTCTGGCAGCTTTTCGTACCATCTCTTCATCGCTTCTGCGGATGGTGAGTGGAAACGGGTTGTTGCCAATGGTCAACTGGATTTTTATCATATCATCGTCCATACATCTCAAGTGTTAAGATTGGTTCAACATCGCGATGCATTTATCGACTTCACGCACTATTTTTGACAATCGCTGTTTGGTTTGGCGTACATCACCACCATCTAAGCTCATTGTCATGGCAGATTTCAAGTCTATATACGACTGGTTCAGCTTGTCGTATTCAGAACGCAACTTCGAAATGTCATCTTCTTTGTCAAGCAGAAGCTGCTGTAGTTCGGCATAATCTCGTCTCAGTTTATCATGCAGATATATCAGATGGCGCAGACTTGTCTCGAAGTTGTTGAGCTGTTTTTTCTCTTCGTCTGTCATTTACTACACCTAATTTGCTACAAAATTACTACTTTCTATTATTTCTCCAAATAAAAGAATATAAAAATTGACAATAATGCATCAATTTCTTTTATATAGTGTATTTGAAAATAGAATTTTGCTACTTACTTGCCTTAGCCTCTTCGTCTTTTTGATTACGCTTTTCTTTCTTGGCCAGCATCACCACCTTATATACAAACTCGCTCATCCATTGCTCAGAATAATCTAAACGCTCTTTGTAGGTACGAATTTGCATTGCAGTCTTTTGCTCGTCGTCTTTCTTGAATACAGGTTTAGTGCAAATGTCATGTACCGTATCTTCTACGGCATTCTTGAGTACGCTGGCAAACATTGAAGGTACACGCATCTTCCACTGCATCAAGTTGCTGATCATCATCATGAGGTCTGATGTGAAGCCTTGGTACATAAACATATACGACTGTACCTGATTTTGGTTGCGTACATGCTTTTTGATGGAGTTATCAATCTCCTTAAAGAAATTTTCACTCAGTCCATAGTCCTGAATTAGCATCTTTTTCGATGCAGTTTTCTCGCCTTGTCCTAACTTGCCACCTGTTGTGGGAATCTTGAACAAACGTTTGAAATTAGCTACATCTGGGATGGCACGTATATTGGTAATACCCAAATTGACAGCCAGTACTGACTGGAAGTATACACGTACCAACGACATGAAATCTTCTGCACTTTGTGCCGAAGTATTATCTTTCTTACCAAAAAGTTTTGAAAATATGCTCATTGCTTAAATAAGTTTTTTGCGACACAAAGGTACGAAAAGTCGTCAGTAGGACAAAATAAACTGTTTGTTTTTTTTATGCCAAGACAGAATAATACATCGTAATTTACTTATTTATTTGTCTTTTTAGTATCTTTCCCTTATATTTGTAGGTAAATGACTATAAAACTTGATACAATGAAAAAGATTCTTTTACTATCCTGTTTGGCAGTTTCAGCTTGGACAATTATTTCATGCAGCGGTACGAAACAGCAGATGGTGCCGAAAGCAAAACATGTGGTGATGGTAGGCATAGATGGATGGGCAGCTCATGGCTTAGATCAGGCACATGACATTCCACATATTCGCGAATTGATGGCAAAAGGCAGTTATACGTTGCACAAGCGTTCTGTTTTGCCTTCAGCATCAGCCATTAACTGGGCATCCATGTTTATGGGGGCGCCTACTGAGCTGCACGGCTATACTAAGTGGAACTCCAGAGTGCCGGAGATTCCTGCGTTGGTACAGAACAATCACAATATTTTCCCCACCATTTATTCTGTTATTCGTGAACAGCAACCTAATGCTGAAACAGGTTGCACTTTCGATTGGGACGGAATCAAGTATGTCATCGATACCTTGGCTATCAGTCATTGGGAATATATCCCCGATAGCTATGTAGATATCAACAAGAATTGCACCATTGCCGAGAATTACATCAAGCAGTATAAGCCTTTCTTCTATACCGCTTACTTCGGTGCGCTCGATGAAACGGCACATGAGCATGGTTGGTACACTCCCGAATATTACGATAAGATAGCAGAGATCGACCAGTGTATAGGTCGTCTTATCCAAGCGCTGAAAGATGCTGGCATCTATGATGACACCATAATTATGATTTCATCTGATCATGGTGGTATCAACAAAGGACATGGAGGCATGACCGTCGAAGAGATGGAAACACCATTTATTGTTTGTGGCAAAGGTATCAAGCAAGGCTTTGAAACATCAGACATAGTGATGCAATATGATGTGCCTGCTACCATTGCCTATATTTTAGGCATTCAGCCCCCTCAAGCTTGGATAGGACGGCCTGTCATGAGCTTCTTTGAGTAAAATAGAATTGCTGTTCCTTATATACGGCTTCTACAATGCCGTATCTGATGAACCTTGCCAGCAGCTTGATAGTAATAGGGCGGGGTAGTTTGGATAATTTGCAGCATTTGTTGAGAGTCAGCATACGGTGTTCGTTGAGCAGGTTCAATAGATGCTGCTCTTTTTCTGTATAGACAGTAAGTTCTCCACATAGGCTTTCGCTCTGTTGCCAGTATCTTAGGTGCACGGGGGTAGCCAGGATATTCTCGTCGGCAATGCGGATATACGCCAGTAACTTTCCATCCTCGCTTTTGGCACAAACGGGACGCCTTTCACTCTGTAGGATAGTGGCCAGTAAAACTTGCTTCCCTTCTACAATATAGGTGGTCATATTGTATGTAACGGATGGAACACAGTATATTTCTGCTGCTGCTTGAATCATGTATTGCTCTTCTTCCGAGCGCACGCCGGCAATCTTGCCGTTGTCTTTCACGCCTATCAACAATCTGCCTCCATCTGTATTGGCAAAGGCCGACAGTGACTTGGCAATCTTGCAGACGTCGGATATCTCAAACTTGAAATCTTGCTGCTGGTGCTCGCCCTCCTTGATGAGTTCCTGTATGTAGGCTTCGCCTGTCTTTTCTTTCATGCTGCTAAATTATAAAAATAATAAATTATTTGTATTGCAGTTTTGAAATAATGTGTAATTTTGCAGTTGAAATGTTGCACAATGTTGTTTTGTTTGTGCAGAAAATCGTAATATAATGAGTGCAAAAGTAGTAGTAAATAACTTAGAAGAGTTTCAGGCTTTAGTGGGTCATCGTATTGGTGTGTCTGATTATATCGAGATGACCCAGGAACGCATTAATTTGTTTGCAGACGCCACACTTGATCATCAGTGGATACATGTTGATCCTGAACGTGCCAAGGTGGAGAGCCCTTACAAAACCACCATCGTACACGGTTATTTTACCTTGTCGGTGTTGCCCTATTTATGGGGACAAATCATTGAGGTAAACAACCTCAAGATGATGGTCAACTATGGGATGGATAAGATGAAATTCGGTCAGCCTGTGCTTTCTGGTCAGCGTATCCGTCTGGTAGCAGACATGAAGTCGGTACTTAACCTGCGTGGCATTGCGAAGGCAGAAATAAATTTCTATATCGAGATTGAAGGCGAGAAGAAGCATGCTCTTGATGGCATCGCAACGTTCTTGTATTATTTCAACGTTTAAGGCGTTTTGGGAAATATCTCCTTAGCTTAGCATATATGTTAGGATCGGTCTGCATTTCTGCTCACAAGCGGGGTAGAAATGACCATGAATGCGTTCTTCGTTTTTGGGTGAGTTGCCCCACCAGAATTCTGCCATTGCTATGGGGTGTAGTTTGTGGAGGAAAGCGTATTGCAACAGTTTTGGTGCAGCACACTCTCCTGCACCGCCTGGAGGATAATGATGTTTCGTTGTTGCGATAACTTCGGCTTCTTTAAATATATCAATCAGGTTCTTGCGTTCCCCTCTGCTGTTAAGCATTACAAATTGCTCGAATAGCCAATTCTGTAATGCTATCGACCGCTGTTTCCGCTCCTGTCTGAGAGCGGTTGTTATATCAAGGATACCAGAAGCCGGGGCGAGGTTGCCATCGGCTTCTAATTCTTTGATGCGGGCGTTGATGAGACTGATAGCTCTCTCTTCAGTTTTGAAATGACCATCGGGGTTCAACATGTCATATACTGCTGGTACAAAGTAGGGTAGGTTGTTTTGCTTGTTCAACAAGCCGGAGAAGGCAGCCAGAAAGCCCAACTGCCCCAAAGCGTTCTCCACCACCAATACACCAAACATCTTACCTGTTTGCAGTTCATCGTGCCATTCTGAATGTGTGTCAATATAACACATCACCTCATCCGCTGCTAATTGGCAGAGTGGATGAGGTGTATAGTTGAAAGGATCCGTAAACTCAGTAGGCAGGTCAATTCCTTCAATACAGGCACTGAATCGGTGTAGTCGGCTCACCTGCTTTTTGCCCAGCTTATGACTCTTTCGCAGGGCATCACGCTTTGCCTCGTATGCGGCATAGTGCTTCTCTAAGAAATTGTCAGCCATCTAAATATCCTGTTATTTCTTCACTGCAGTGGCTTTTGTAGCCGTTTTGGTGTTAGTCTTTGCAGTGGTTGTCTGCCCATACTTCTTTTTGATGTCTGGCAAGTTCTTCTGGATGTCGCTGATACGGGTCTGGTCGCTGGGGTGAGTACTCATGAACTCGGGTACCGACGACTGACCTCCACCTGACATCTTCTGCCAGAAACCTACAGCCACGTCAGGGTTGTAGCCTGCAATGGTCATTAATATCAAGCCCATGTAGTCGGCCTCTGACTCATGCTTGCGTGAGAAAGGCAGCATCATACCATATTGGGCACCAATTCCATACACATTGTTGGCCAAACTTCTTACGGCAGCGCTTTTGTTTGACAAGGCACCACTTACCACCTGGGCGCCATATTGTGCTAACAGTTGCTGACTCATACGCTCATTGCTGTGCTTAGCCACAGCATGTGCCACCTCGTGACCCAGCACCACAGCCAGTTCGTCGTCCGATGATATAATCTTCATCAGTCCTTCATACACCACAATCTTTCCGCCAGGCATACAGAAAGCGTTCAACTGGTTGTCTTGTACCAAGTTGAATTCCCATGAGAAATTCTTTACTTCTTCAGATAAGCCGTTGGCATTCAGATAATTCTCTGTAGCCTGTGCAATCTTTCTTCCCACACGTGTCACCATGGCACTTTGGGTAGTGTTGCCACTCTTTTTTGCACCTTGCATATATGAGGTATATTGTGACAAACTTGAAGAAAGTATCTCCTGGTCTGATACTAAGTTTAGCTGTTTACGACCTGTGATGGGTACCGAACCGCAGCTGGAAAGCAGCAATGCTGCTGTCATGAAAGCAAAAAACAGTTTATTCATAATCTTCAGTTCTTTGATGTTTTGATAATACAAAAGTAAAATAAATAGAAGATATTGCCAAATAATTACACAAAAAAAGGAACCCTCTATTGACAAGAGGGCTCCTCAATGCTTTACCGTAAGAAGTATTTTTACTTCTTTACACGGCCGTAGCGACTCATGAAGCGATCCACACGACCTGCTGTGTCCACCAACTTGCTCTTACCTGTATAGAATGGGTGAGAGGTGCTGGAAATCTCAAGCTTCACTAATGGATAAGTCTCACCTTCGAACTCTATGGTTTCGCTGGTCTTGCAGGTAGAACGACTCAGGAACATGTCACCGTTTGACATATCCTTGAATACTACTGGACGGTAATTTGTAGGATGAATACCTTCTTTCATTGTTGTTATCTTTTTTTAATTTAATCAAAATATATAATTGTAAAGTGTAATGGTCTTCTAAACGTCCACAAAACTACCTTAAACGAAAGCAAAGAAAACTTGTTATCATTTGCTGGGCGAAGGTGGTTTCGTAGAAATTGTGTGCAAAGGTAATACTTTTCTCTGAAACTAAAAAAGATTTTGCAAAAATAGTGCAACTTTTTTTATTTTTTGAAATAGAATGTGTAATTTTGCGGTTGAAAGAATAGATTAGTAACTTAATATAGTAAACAAAATGGTTAATTACAAAGAATTAGGCTTAGTAAACACCCGTGCGATGTTTAAGAGGGCCATCGAAGGCGGTTACGCCATTCCTGCATTCAACTTCAACAACATGGAGCAGCTGGAGGCTATTATCAAAGCTTCTTCAGAGCTGAAGTCACCGGTCATCCTGCAGGTTTCTAAGGGTGCCCGCAACTATGCTAACCCTACACTGCTGCGCTATATGGCACAGGGTGCTGTAGAGTATGCTAAGGAACTTGGATGTGCTCATCCAGAGATTGTTCTGCACCTCGATCATGGCGATAGCTATGAACTCTGCAAGAACTGCATTGACTTGGGTTTCTCATCTGTTATGATTGACGGCTCTTCTCTTCCATATGATGAGAACGTAGCTCTGACTCGTAAGGTAGTAGAATATGCTCATCAGTTTGATGTAACTGTTGAGGGCGAGCTGGGCGTGCTGGCTGGTGTAGAAGATGAGGTACAGGCTGAAGAATCTCACTACACAAAACCTGAAGAGGTAATT
This sequence comes from uncultured Prevotellaceae bacterium, assembly GCA_900313715.1. Classification (GTDB taxonomy): domain Bacteria; phylum Bacteroidota; class Bacteroidia; order Bacteroidales; family Bacteroidaceae; genus Bacteroides. Next base: position 17,057 of record OMSH01000122.1, on the reverse strand, counting down.
GACTTTACTTCTAAGACTGGTGTTGATAGCTTGGCTATCTCTATCGGCACTTCTCATGGCGCTTACAAGTTCAAGCCTGAGCAGTGCACACGCGACCCGAAGACTGGCAGGCTGGTACCTCCTCCATTGGCATTCGACGTACTCGACGCTATCATGAAGCAGTTGCCTGGTTTCCCAATCGTGCTCCACGGCTCTTCTTCAGTTCCACAGGAGTATGTTGACATCATCAACGCTAACGGTGGTAAGTTGCCAGATGCAGTAGGTATTCCAGAAGAGCAGCTGCGCCTTGCTTCTAAGAGCGCTGTTTGCAAGATCAACATCGACTCTGACTCTCGTTTGGCGTTCACCGCTGCTGTTCGCAAAGTGTTTGCTGAAAAGCCAGGTGAGTTTGACCCACGTAAGTACTGCGGTCCTGCTCGCGATTTGATGGAAGAACTCTACAAGCACAAGATTACCGATGTGCTGGGTTCTGACGGTAAATTGGCTCAGTGCTAATAATCAAATAATGATTCTATCACAGGGACTGTGCTTGTCACAGTCCCTGTTTTTTTCTAATCCGTAAACAAATATGAAGAAACTATTATTCTTGCTAGCTATAGCCGCAATGGTGGTTGCCTGCCAGCCTAAGAAAAAGGGCTATACCTTGCCCGATCCTCATGATGTCATTATGTATGAGGTCAATCCGTTGGTTTTTGCACAAGAAGGAGCTTTCAATGTCATAGCCAGCCGTCTTGACTCCATCCGTGCACTGCATGTCAATGTCATGTGGTTCATGCCTACCTACGAGCAAGGTGTCTTAAAAGCCAAGGATTCGCCTTACTGTATTCGCGACTACAAGGCGGTGAACGCTAAGTATGGTACCCTCGACGACTTCAAACGTCTGGTTGACTTGTGCCACGAAAAAGGTATGAGTGTCATTATGGACTGGGTGGCTAACCACACCTCATGGGATCATGTCTGGATGGCAGACCATCCAGATTGGTACACCCACGATGCTGAGGGAAACATCACTTGGCCTGCTGGTACAAACTGGGAGGATGTGGCTGACTTGAACTTCGATAATGCGGATATGCGTTTGGCAATGATTGACGCCATGAAATATTGGGTTAACGAGGTGGGTATTGACGGGTATCGTTGTGATGCTGCCGACTTTGTGCCGTTTGATTTCTGGAAACAGGCGGTGGATTCTATGCGTGCGATGCCAAAACGTCTGCTGATGTTGGCGGAAGGTAAGCGTGCTGACCATTTCGATGCCGGATTTGATATGAATTATTCATGGGACTATATGAACGCCAACCGTAATGTGTTCCAGCGTGACAGCAGTGCTTTGATACTGCTTCAGACCGACTATATGGAATATGATACAATCCCTAAGGGTAAGGTGAAACTGCGCTTTATCACCAACCACGACGAGGCTGCAGGCCGTTCACCTGTTGAGGAATATGGTGGCGTTCGTGGCTCAATTGCTGCCTTTGTCGAGACCATCTTCCTGCGTGGTGGTGCACTGCTCTATGGCAGTCAAGAGGTAGCTTATCCTGAGCGACTCAACTTCTTCCATTGGAAACCTGTCAATTGGATGTCCAATCCTGAGGTGTATAATGAGTATAAGAGCCTGCTCACCTTATATAATAAATATGGTGCACTGAAGTGGGGACAGTTGGTGGCTTATCCTGCCGTTGACGTGATGGTGTTTGAGAAACGCTATGAGAAGCAGGACTTCCTGCTGTTGGTAAATGTGCGCAACCATGAGGTGAGCACCCTTATCCCCCAGGAATGGCGAGGAAAGAAAGTGAAAGATATGATGCGTGACACCAAAAAGGAACTTCCCTCACGGGAGATAACCCTTCAACCATACGAGTACTTTATTCTAAAAAAATAGTGGATGAAGAGGATGTGGCTTGCATCACATCCTCTTTTTTTTTTTTATAAAAATTTGTTTATTTAAAAATTAATGCTGATATTTGATGTGTTGATATAACACTTAATTTAAAATTTATATTTGGTTATGAAAAAGTATTTAGCTGAATTAGTGGGTACATTCGTACTTACATTCTTGGGTTGCGGTGCTGCTGTAGCCTTGGGTTGTGGACAAGACACCGCTTCAATTGTTGGCACAGCCATCGCTTTTGGTTTAGCTGTAGTAGCTATGGCTTATACCATAGGTGGTATCTCTGGTTGCCATATCAATCCTGCCATCACCCTGGGCGTTTATCTCAATGGTGGTATCAGTGCTAAGGATTGCGGTATGTATATGGTATTCCAGGTAATTGGCGCCATCTTAGCTGCTGCTGTATTGGCTGGTATCGTGGCTACAGACCCAGCTGCTGTGATAACCACCGCTACTGGTGCTAATGCTTGCACCTACGGAACTACCAATGGTCTGATTGTGGAGATTGTGCTGACTTGCTTGTTTGTGCTGGTGGTACTGGGCTCTACATCTAAGACTAATGGCGCTACCAACAACTTTGCTGGTTTGGCCATCGGTTTGTCACTGATTCTTATTCACTTGGTGGGCATCCACTTCACTGGCACCTCAGTAAACCCAGCCCGTTCTATCGGTCCTGCTCTGTTCCAGGGTGGCCAGGCTTTGGCTGATTTGTGGGTATTCATTGTTGGTCCATTGGTAGGTGGTGCTATTGCTGCTATCATCTGGAAGGCCATCAAGCCCGAAGAGAAGTAACCGGCTGTTTTTTTTGGAATTATAAGGGGGAGGGCTTTGGCGGCTCTCCTCCTTATTATATTATTGCAGGCGAGGAGCATTAATTATATATAAAACAGGTTGCATTTTGTAAATAAAAATAAATCCATTTATTTTGAATTTCTCTCGGCTTGCATTATTTTTGCAAAAAAGTTTTCTAAATGGATGCAGTAGTGTTCTAATTTATGGATTTAAGAGGTGTAAGGCGACTGGAAAAGCAAACTCTCACCGAGCAAGAGCTGGTGCAAGGGTGCAAGCGAGGCGACGATGTGGCCCGCAGGCAGCTCTACGAACGCTATGCCGGCAAGATGATGGCTATTTGTATGCGATACATGGGAAATCGTGAAGAGGCCGAAGACTTGCTGCATGACGGATACATCAAGCTCTATGGCTCGTTCGATAAGTTTGAGTGGCAGGGTGAGGGTACTTTGCCAGCTTGGATGGCGCGCGTGATGGCTAACCTCGCACTGCAACGGCTTCGTAAGACAGATGTGATGAGCCAAGCGGTGGAACTGGAGAACACTGCAGAACTGCGTGACGATGTGGACCGACCTGACGAAGGGCCAGACATCGAGACCATTCCCAAGAAAGTGCTGATGCAGTTTATTGAGGAACTGCCCCCAGGCTATCGAACTGTGTTCAACATGTATGTCTTTGAGGGCAAGAACCACATAGAGATAGGCAAGGTACTGGGCATTAACAACAAGTCGTCTGCCTCTCAATTAGTAAGAGCACGAGCCATACTGAAAGAGCGGGTGAATGAGTGGAGAAAACAGAATGGATAATAAAAGTGATATGAAAGAAAACGATGACATATGGCTGAAACAATGGAAGGACATCCTCGATGATTACGAAGAGGAAGTTCCTGTGAATGGCTGGGAGCGGCTGCAAGTCGATTTGAAGGCCAATGATCCATTGAAGGAAGTGGCTCCTAAGGCCAAGGTCATTTCCTTTCGCCAATGGAAGGTATTGGCGGCAGCAGCTGTGGTAGTACTCGTAGCTGGTGCCGGTATCTGGTTCTTGGTATCCGGTCAAACCTCACAAGTGCCTACCGTTGATGCTGCAATAGCACAGTTGTCGCAAACTGACGTTCCTGATTTGACACCGTTGGAAACGATTGAAAGTACGAAAGATGATGCTGAGGATGAGGAATTTGCCACTCTTGTTTCTGATGAGATTTCACCTGCAGACGAAGAAAAAGCCCAGCCAAAGCAAACACCTGCAGCCAAACAGTCGCAAAAGACATCAGCTCCAGCAATTACTGCCAACAATGTTGCAGTTGCTAATACTGCAGCTTCAACTACATCGAAAACACAAACATCATCAACCATAAGCCAACCTAAGGTCTCAGCGGAGAAAACCCAGGAGACCCCACGTGAAGGCACCCCCATTCAAGTAAGAAATGGCAATAAAAACCAGGCACAGCGTTCTGCAACTCCAATAGCCGTTGGCAGCAATTCAAAGACCACCCCGGAAGAGGTGGGTGTAGTCAACAAACGCCAGGTTCGTGTTTCTAACGACGAACGGTTGCAGGGTGTCACCCTTCTTCGTGGACAAGGTGACGCAACAACACGTTCTTATAGCGAGATTACCGATATGGACAGGGTATATAATTCGTTCTCTGCCCATTACGATGAGTTATATAATAAATCAGAGCGCTTGTTCAATAATGGCACTGGGGCTTACAGCACTTTGGACAATGCTTTGTTCCTGGCTGGTTTGGTTAAGAAAATGCAATATCAGCGTTCGGCTGCCGATGAACAGCTCTATCGTGAGATAGCCAGCAGGTTTGTAGAACTCCAGCAACCCAATGGTCTCTGGAAAGACAACTTGCTCGATCCTTCTTCGCGCAACGTTGATGCCGATACCGAAAGCTATATCTGCTATGCGTTGGCTTGGGGCTTGAACAATGGATTGCTCAGCCGCAAACAATACCTCGATGCTGTTCGCCACGCCTGGAAATCCATCGGCAACTGCAATAGTGAACCTTGCCTCATGGCTGCAGAGCAAGTAAATAAGTTGCAGTAATCTCTTTCTATTCTTTTACCTTCTTGATGAACTTGTGCTTTTTTTAGCACAGGTTGCATCTTTATTGTTATGCTCCAAATATTTGCAAAGTCTTTTTTCTTCTGAAGAGTAAATAGTAATTGAAAAGTATAAAAATTAGGAATGTACAGGAACTGTTGATAAATAGCTATCGGACGCTGTGGTAGATGTTATAATTGATTACACAAAAAGTGTAATCAATCGTTATGCTTTTCTATTCTTTGGACAGCTAATAATAGATATGTAAATATGTATTGATGACAAGTAAGGTGAAATAGGTGTGGATAATATTGGACTTCCTGCTTTGAAATGCCCACACAAATTACTACCTTTGTGACCAAATTAACAAAATACCACTAAATGATGCAACAGAAGATTGTTATTCTTGATTTTGGCTCGCAGACAACTCAGCTGATAGGGCGTAGGATACGTGAGATGGATACGTTCTGCGAAATACTGCCTTACAACAAATTCCCGAAAGAAGATGATAATATAATAGGTGTTATCCTGAGTGGATCGCCTTTTTCTGTCTATGACAAAGATGCGTTCAAGGTGGACCTGTCTGAGTTTGTCGGCAAATATCCTGTATTGGGCATTTGTTATGGCGCCCAATTGATGGCCTATACTTTTGGGGGAAAGGTGGAACCTGCTGGCAGTCGCGAGTATGGACGTGCTCACCTGCAATACTTTGAGGCTGACAATCCTCTGTTCAAGGGCTTCGAGAAAGATTCTCAGGTGTGGATGAGTCACGGGGATACTATTACACAGTTGCCTGAGGGTTTTCATGCCATAGCATCGACAGAGCAGGTGAAGAATGCTGCTTATGCCAATCCTGACCAACGTATATGGGCGGTGCAGTATCATCCTGAAGTGCATCACTCATTGCAAGGATTCCAGTTGCTGAAGAATTTTGTGGTGGATATCTGCGGCAGTAGGCAGGAATGGAGCGCTGCTTCGTTCGTAGATACGACAGTGAAGGAGCTGAAGGAGCAGTTGGGCAACGACCGCGTGATACTGGGACTGAGTGGTGGTGTGGATTCCAGCGTTTGTGCTACCTTGCTGAACCGTGCCATTGGAAAGAACCTGACTTGCATCTTCGTGGATCACGGTATGCTGCGCAAGAATGAGTTCGTTAAGGTGATGGATGCCTATAAGGGCTTGGGACTGAATGTGATTGGCGTGGATGCCAGTGCTAAGTTTTTTGCCGATCTGAAGGGGGTTACAGATCCTGAAGCAAAACGCAAGATTATTGGCCGTGACTTCATAGAGGTGTTTGATGCTGAGGCTCGTAAGATAAAAGACGCCAAATGGCTGGCACAGGGTACGATTTATCCTGACCGTATTGAGAGCTTAAATATAACGGGTAAAGTGATCAAGAGTCATCACAATGTGGGTGGCTTGCCGGAAGAAATGCACCTGCAGTTGTGCGAGCCGCTGAAATGGCTGTTCAAGGATGAGGTGCGCAGGGTAGGTCGTCAATTGGGTATGCCTGAACGACTGGTGAAGCGTCATCCGTTCCCAGGTCCTGGGTTGGCTGTGAGAATCCTGGGGGAAGTGACACCTGGGAAAGTGAGGGTGTTGCAAGATGCCGACGATATCTACATCGAAGCATTACATAACTATGTGTGCGAGGATGGTGTTGCATTGTATGACAAGGTATGGCAGGCAGGAACGGTATTGCTGAGTCCTGTAAAGAGTGTGGGGGTGATGGGTGACGAACGTACCTACGAGAATCCTGTGGCGCTTCGTGCTGTGACGAGCATGGATGCGATGACTGCGGATTGGGCGCATTTACCGTACGACTTTCTGGCAAAAGTATCGAATGATATTATAAATAAGGTGAAAGGGGTGAACAGGGTATGTTATGATATTTCGTCAAAGCCGCCATCGACAATCGAATGGGAGTGAAAAATCTCCTATGTTTTTGATGAAAATTCATAAATATTCACTATTTTTGCAGTCTTGAGTTTGAATAATAGAGGAGAAAAGCTATGCTGGAAATGTTCTCAAAGTTTGATATTCTGGAAGTTGTCAGATGTACCATCTCGTTGTTGATCGTGATTGATATCATTGGTGCCTTGCCCATTATCCTTGATTTGAAAGCGAAGGGCTTGAAGGTGAATGCAACGAAGGCAACGGTACTGGCTACTTTGTTTATGCTAGGCTTTTTCTATGTGGGTCTTTCTATATTGCAGCTTTTCAGTGTAGATATTCAGTCATTCGCCGTGGCTGGTGCTTTCATCCTGTTCTTCATGGCCTTGGAAATGATTCTGGATATTGAAATATTTAAAAATTCTGGTCCTACAAAGGATGCCACGTTAGTGCCACTGGTGTTCCCTCTGTTGGCAGGCTCTGCTACATTTACCACCATTTTGGCGTTGAGGGCTGAGGCATGGGATATCAATATCCTGATTGCTATTATTTTGAATATGATCTGGGTGTATATAGTGTTGCACATGGCTGACAAAGTAGAACGCTTCTTTGGTAAATCAGGCATCTATGTCATCCGCAAATTCTTTGGCATTATCCTGCTGGCCATTGCAGTCAGGATGTTCACTGCTAATCTGTCATTGTTGATTAATCAGCTCTCTCGTTAAACTTTCTAAAAATTTTTTTTTCTTTTGCAGCAAAAAAAATGACTTTTTGTTTGCAAAGATGTTCTTTATTCGTAATTTTGGGATGATAATGGATAAAAAACGTCTTATACCGTTTTTTCTCCTGTTTTAATAAGCTAACTCTTAAATATAATACTATGAGCTATTTGCGTTTTGATAAAGCCTTGATGAACAATCTGGAGGAAGCGTTGCCACGCGAGATTCTCAGAACAAACAAGTCGGGCTCGTATCATTGTTCGACAATAGTGGGATGTAACACTCGAAAATATCACGGCTTGCTGGTGATACCGGTACCAAACTTAGATGACGAAAACCATGTGCTGCTGTCATCGTTGGATGAGACAGTGATTCAACATGGTGCTGAATTCAATCTGGGTTTACATAAGTATAACGGCAATCACTTTAGTCCGAACGGACATAAGTATATCCGTGAGTTTGAATGTGACAAAATTCCTGCTACTACTTACAGGGTGGGTGGTGTCATTCTGCGTAAGGAAATTGTTTTTGTACACCACGAAGACCGAGTGCTGTTACGTTATACGTTAGTTGACGCACATTCGCCCACGTTATTGCGTTTCCGTCCTTTCCTGGCATTCAGAAGTGTTCGTGAATATACCCACGAGAATTATCAGGCCAGCCGCGACTATCAGGAAATTGAGAACGGTATCAAGACCTGCATGTATCATGGTTATCCTGAACTCTACATGCAGCTGAACAAGAAAAACGAATTCCATTTCCAGCCTGATTGGTACAGGGGTATTGAATATCCTAAAGAACAGGAGCGAGGATATGACTTCAATGAAGACCTTTATGTTCCTGGCTACTTTGAGGTGGAAATCAAGAAGGGTGAGAGCATCGTCTTCTCAGCTGGTACTTCTCCTTTCAAGAATACCAGAACAATGAAGTCAACTTTCCAGTTTGAAGTGGACGACCGTACGCCTCGCGATACCTATTATCATAGTTTGAAGAATGCTGCCCATCAGTTCCACAATGTACATGGTGACGAGCATTATATACTGGCTGGCTATCCTTGGTTCAAGTGCCGTGCACGTGACCTCTTCATTTCACTGCCTGGCTTGACACTGGCGGTGAACGAACAAGACCAGTTTGAGGATGTGATGAAGACGGCCGAGAAAGCTTTGAGACAGTTTATCAGTGGCGAGCCTGTTACCTATAAGATCTATGAAATGGATCATCCTGATATTCTGTTGTGGGCGGTATGGACATTGCAGCAGTATGCGAAGGAAACATCAAAGGCACATTGCCGTAAGAAATATGGGGCATTGCTGGTGGACATGATTAATTTCATTCTAGAGCGTAAGCACAACAATCTGTTCCTGCATGACAACGGTCTGTTGTTTGCTAATGGTACGGAGAGGGCTGTTACGTGGATGAACTCTTCATCGAACGGCAAACCGGTGATTCCTCGTACGGGTTATATCGTTGAAGTGAATGCCTTGTGGTATAACGCTCTGCGATTCGTGGCTGATATGGAACGTGAAGGCGGTAATACTGCATTTGCTGATAAACTTGATGCACAGGCAGATGTGACTGGTGTATCGTTTGTGGAAGTGTTCCGCAATGAATATGGCTATCTGTTTGATTATGTGGATGGCTATATGATGGATTGGAGCGTTCGACCCAACATGATCTTCACTGTTGCTTTCGACTATTCTCCACTGAATGCCCAGCAAAAGAAGCAAGTGCTTGATATTTGCACCAAGGAGTTGCTGACGGCGAAGGGTATTCGTACGTTGAGTCCGAAGAGCGGAGGCTATAATCCATATTATGTAGGTCCACAAACACAGCGTGACTTTGCTTACCATCAGGGTACGGCATGGCCTTGGCTGATGGGTTTCTACATGGAAGCTTACCTGCGCATTTTCAGAATGAGTGGCGTATCGTTTGTGGAACGTCAGCTCATCGGTATGGAAGATGAGATGCAGACCCATTGCATCGGTACGTTGTCGGAACTATATGACGGTAACCCACCATTCATTGGCCGTGGTGCTGTGTCGTTTGCCATGAATGTGGCTGAAATGCTGAGAATATTGAAGTTGTTGAATAAGTTTAATATGTAAAAAGAGGAGGAATTGCGATGAAAGTTTTAATGTTTGGATGGGAATTTCCCCCTCATATTTTAGGTGGTTTGGGTACTGCCAGCTACGGACTTACCAAGGGTATGTCCAAGCAACGTGACTTAGAGATAACCTTCTGCATACCTAAGCCATGGGGTGATGAAGATCAGAGTTTCTTGCGAATCATCGGTATGAACAGCGTGCCTATTGTTTGGCGTGATGTGAACTGGGATTTTTTGAAGAGCAGAGTGGGTAGTTATATGGATCCACAGCTCTACTATGATTTGCGTGACCATCTCTATGCAGACTTCGAGTATATGCATACCAATGATATGGGCTGCCTGGAGTTTTCCGGTCGCTATCCGGATAACCTGCATGAGGAAATCAATAACTATTCTATCGTGGCTGGTGTGGTGGCTCGTCAGCAAGAATTTGATATCATTCACTCGCACGACTGGCTGACTTATCCAGCAGGCATTCATGCCAAGCAGGTGTCGGGTAAACCGTTGGTGATTCATGTGCATGCTACTGATTTTGACCGTAGTCGTGGCAACGTGAACCCCACTGTTTATGCTATTGAGAAGAACGGTATGGACCACGCTGATCATATTATGTGTGTGAGTGAGCTGACCCGCCAGACCGTTATCAACAAGTATTACCAGGATCCTCGCAAGGTATCGACTGTACACAATGCCGTTACTCCTTTGCCTCAGGAAATCCTGGATATCATTCCTGAGAAGAAACCTAACGAAAAGGTGGTGACTTTCCTGGGACGTCTGACCATGCAGAAAGGACCAGAGTATTTTGTTGAGGCTGCAAGTCTGGTATTGCAACGCACCAAAAACATTCGTTTCTGCATGGCGGGTAATGGCGACATGATGGAAAAGATGATACGTTTAGTGGCTGAACGTGGTATTGCCGACAGGTTCCATTTCCCTGGCTTTATGAAAGGCAAGCAGGTGTATGAGTGCCTTAAGGCCAGCGATGTGTATGTGATGCCATCAGTATCGGAGCCATTCGGAATCTCTCCGTTGGAGGCAATGCAGTGCAGCGTACCTACTATCATTTCTAAGCAGTCGGGCTGTGCCGAGATCCTGGATAAGTGCATCAAGGTGGACTACTGGGATATTCACGCTTTGGCTGATGCTATGTATTCCATCTGTACTTATCCTGCTATGTATCAGTACTTGCACGATGAGGGAAAGGTTGAGGTAGATGGCATTACCTGGGAAGATGTGGGCGTGAAGGTGCGCCGCATCTATGAAGAAGTGATTAGGAATTTCTAAACGATAATACATAATAGAATAGATATGAGAACAATCTGTCTTTTTTTTGAAATACATCAGCCGGTTCTGCTGAAACGCTATCGTTTCTTTGACATCGGTATCAATCATTATTATTATGATGATTATGCAAACGCTACCCGCATTAGTGATGTAGCTGAGAGATCTTATATTCCTGCTCTGAACACCTTGATTGAAATGGTGAAAGAGAATAAAGGAGCATTCAAGGTGGCTATCTCTATTTCCGGTATTGCATGTGAACAATTGGAAATTCATGCACCTGCCGTTATAGACTTGCTGAAGAAACTGAATGAAACGGGGTGTTGCGAGTTCTTGGCAGAGCCATATTCTCATGGATTGGCAGCACTGACCAATGAAAAGGTGTTCAAGAACCAGGTGGGTCGCCAGGTGGAGAAGATGAATGCTCTGTTTGGTGTTACTCCAAAGGTGTTGGTGAATACCGACTTGCTTTATAACGACGAGATTGGTGCCATTGCTGCCGATATGGGCTTCAAGGGTATGCTGACCGAGGGAGCTAAGCATGTGCTGGGTTGGAAGAGTTCGCACTATGTATATCATTGCAACATGAACCCCAAATTGAAGTTGTTGTTGCGTGACTTCAAGTTGTCTGATGATATCTCTTTGCGTTTCTCTAATCCTGAGTGGAACGAATATCCATTGTTTGCCGACTCTTTCATTAAGAAGATAAACGACCTTCCACAGGAGGAGCAGGTGGTTAATCTATTTATGGAACTGGGAGCTCTTGGTATCGCTCAGCCATTGTCATCTCATATCCTGCAGTTCATTAAGGCTTTGCCTGCTCAGGCAAAAGAAATGGGTATTACCTTCTCAACTCCGCTGGAGGTGATGACGAAGCTGAAATCTGTTTCTCCTATTGACATTCCTTATCCTATTACTTGGATTGACGAGGAGCGCGACACCAGTTGTTGGTTAGGTAATGTGATGCAGCGTGAGGCTTTCAACAAGCTGTATGATGTGGCCGATAGGGTGCTGATGTGCAATGATCGTAGAATCAAGATGGACTTCGACTATCTGCAGTCGAGCACTAACTTCCGTGATATGACGACTAAGAATAGTGGGGTAGGTATTGATCGTGGCATCTACGATTCTCCTTACGATGCTTTTACCAACTACATGAATATCTTGGGTGACTTCTGCAAGCGTGTGGAGTCTCTCTATCCATCGGATATAGAGAATGAAGAACTGAATGCCTTGCTTACTACTATCAAGAATCAGGATACTGAGATTGAAAAGCTGAACAAAGAATTGCAGAAAACGAAAGAAAAGTTGGAGGATGAAAAGGAGTTGAAGAAGACAAAGGCTGCTCCTAAATCTAAAGCGGAGAAGAAACCATCGGTGAAGAAAACAGCAGAGAAGAATACTTCTGCCAAGAAATAAGTTAACTCCTGTTATAAATAAAGAGAGGTTGCCTCAATGGAGACAACCTCTCTTTATTTATAACCTGTTTATCAGTTTGTATTACCAAATGTCGTATAGGTTACTTCCAATTTGATTGGGTTGTTCAGTTTGCCTCCAGAAGTACCCTTGCCACCCACCAGTCTTGCATATGTAGGCTTCAGTTCGTGTGTTGCACCCACAACCGTAGTGGTCCCGGAAGAATAATAGCTTGCAGATGTGGTATAGGTGTCCACCACAATAGGAACTAAGAGTAGTTTGTTCTCTTCCACCCATTTAGCTTCCTTTTCAGCATTCCATGATGCACCTGCTTCTTCCTTCTCCTCCTTCTTCTCTCTAATGGTTTTTTTAATCAGGTTGGCAATATTCTTGAATACATACTTGTTGGTTTCTGTAGCATTGTGATCCACGTAATACGAGGTTATGTCATTAGGCAATGAGTTGGTCTCAAAGAATTCTTTCAAATCTTTCTGTCTAATGAGCAACAATTTTGATGGCTTGTCCATGCTGATTTCGTATGGACTGATATCTGTATAGTTGGTCAGTGAAAGTTTCACGGAGTTAAGTGTGTCATTGCTCAGTTTCTCATCGATTTCATCATATGGAATTGTCAATGCTGTGAAGACACCTGCTGGAGACTTGATATAGGTGTTGTCTAAGTCGGCAATCTTTTCTTTCAGTTTGTCGGAATACTTGAAGTTGTTGGCCTGTATGACCTCTGGTGTAGAACTAAAGACATACTCAACCGCGTAAAAAGTAGAGTCAGAGCCTGCTTTACCAGTTTCGTCAGTTACCTGCTTCTTCATGGCAACGCCTAATGAGTCGGTTGCATAAAAGTTAAAACCCATGTAAAGGATGACACGGTTTACATAAAGAATGGTTCCGTCGCCATAATCTGTAGTCAGGTAATAGCCAGGAATGACGTGTTTTGTAAAGGTCTCACTGTCTTTGAAATATTCAGGATGTTCTCTGTTCAGCTTTAATATCTTATTGCCACGCTCTTTGTCCATCTTGATATCGAAGTAATTCTCGTTTGATTCGGATGAGGCAACAGAGTAATCATGAGCCGTATATGCTGTAGAGCCTACCAGGTCTTCTTTATTGTAGTATTTTGAAACGTCAATATTGGTATAACGATAGAATCTGCCATGTGATCTTCTGTCAGCCAACCATTGTTCATTAAGTTCATAAGCACTGGCACGACAGGCTGTAACTGAGTCACCAAAGAATCCTTGTGTGCTATTGGTATTCTTGCTATAAGAAACTCTTAAAAAAATGGTCTCGCATTCATCTTTCACCATTGAACCAGTACCAGTCTTGGTCGCTTCATCATATTTATATACGTTAGGGAATGTATAATTCTCTGCTGTAGTCATTTCAGTGATAAAACTGGCATCATAGTAGCCAAACTCAGGATCAGAGAATCTTCCGAGGTAGGCAGTAAGAGAACGTGCATATACAGAATCTGCCATCACCGTTTCAGACATTACATCAAATGTGGTGGTACGAGTAACCACCATATCTTTCGATGGCAATATTTCCCATCCTATTTTATTTGTCGTATCATCACACCCCCAAAATAACAAAAGCGTCAGTAACGCAAAACTAGGAAATTTCAATTTCATGTTGTATGTTCCTTATCGTTTTTACAAAAATCTCTCTTCTGTTTGTTAGATAGTGTCGTAGAAATCACTAATAGCCTGCATCATGTTCTCCTCTTGGTAGGGCAGGAAAGGTTTGCCGCTTTGTTGAGCGTATGCTATTAATTCTGGATCCACATCGGGAGTCTGTTGCACAATGGCATCTGCATAATCGATACCCAACTTGCTCAGTTGGATGAAGTTTACCGGGTCAGTCATTTCACCTAAATCGGCTTTCTCCACACCCTTTATCATTAATTTCTCCGTAAAGTTGGCAGGATATTCTTTGCAAAACTCATTTCCGTACAGTGAATACACGATTTTTGAGTCCATGAAAGAAGGCTCGTCACAATAGGTTTTCTTGATGTAAAGTGGCACCAAAGCAGTGAAGCAACCATGGCAGTGGATGATGTCAGACCTCCAACGCAATTTCTTCACAGTCTCCAATGCTCCTCTATCGTAAAAGATGGTACGCTCGTCATTGTCCTCATATTCGTTTCCATCTTCGTCCGTCAGTTGCAGCCTGTTCTGGAAATAATCATCGTTGTCTATGAAATAGACTTGAATGCGAGATGGCTGAATAGAAGCCACCTTGATGATAAGTTGGTGATCAGTGTCATCAATGATGATGTTTATACCAGAAAGACGAATTACTTCGTGCAACTGATTCCTGCGTTCGTTCACAGTTCCCCACTTAGGCATAAATACCCTAATTTCACGACCGTTCTCTTGAACGGCTTGTGGAAGATTACGGCATGCTTCGGCCATGCTTGATGAAGCTACGAATGGAGCAATCTCTTGCGTAATAAATAAAACTCTATCTATTTTTGCCATAAAAACCTATTCTACTTCTAACAGAATACAAAGGTAGAAAAAAAATATGACTTTCGGAAGATTTTTACAAAAAATGGCACACTGAGGTATTCAGTGCGCCATTTTTAAACACTTATTAATATACGCTTTAGTTTATTTTTGAAAACTTTTGTGCATAGCAGCAGCTGCTCTTCTGCCGTCACCCATGGCCAGGATAACAGTCGCACCACCTCGTACTATATCACCACCAGCAAACAGGGTAGGGATTGATGACTGCATATCGTCGTTTACCACGATGGTACCTTTTCGGCCTAACTCCAAGCCCTCTACTGAACGAGGAACGATTGGGTTGGGTGATACACCTACAGCTACGATTACCAAGTCGGCATCTAATGTCTCTGTTGCACCAGGGATAGGTTCCGGACTTCTTCTGCCTGAAGCGTCTGGCTCACCTAACTGCATCTTCTGCAGAACTACTTGCTTCACCTTGCCTTGCTCGTCAGAGATGTATTCTAACGGGTTGTGCAAGGTCAGGAATTGTACACCTTCTTCCTTGGCGTGCTTCACCTCTTCCTTGCGGGCAGGCATCTCGTTCTCAGAACGACGGTAAACGATGGTAGCGCTGTCAGCTCCCAGTCGGAGTGCCGTACGCACTGAGTCCATAGCGGTGTTACCGCCACCCACAACGACTACGTTCTTTCCGAATGGTA
This sequence comes from uncultured Prevotellaceae bacterium, assembly GCA_900313715.1. GTDB lineage: Bacteria > Bacteroidota > Bacteroidia > Bacteroidales > Bacteroidaceae > Bacteroides. The sequence goes on along the minus strand of OMSH01000122.1, from coordinate 1,737 downwards.
CAGGAGTGTCGGTGTCTTCGCTGGCTGCATCCATTAGGTTTACACGGGTCAGGAACTCGTTAGATGACAATACATTGATTAGGTTCTCTCCTGGAATATGCATGAAATTTGGCAAACCTGCGCCACTGGCTACATAGATACCTTTGAAGCCTTCTTCCTCCAGTTGCTTGGTGCTGATGGTCTTGCCGATGATGCAGTCTTTCACGAATTTCACACCCATTTTACCCAAGTTCTCAATTTCAACATCCACAATCTTGTTTGGCAGACGGAACTCAGGAATACCATATTTCAGCACACCGCCAATTTCGTGTAATGCCTCAAAAACGGTTACATCATAGCCCAACTTGGCCATATCGCCGGCAAATGAGAGGCCTGAAGGACCAGAACCCACTACTGCAATTTTGATACCATTTTTCTCTGCTATTTCAGGAGTAGCTAACTGACCACTCTCACGTTCGTAGTCGGCTGCGAAGCGTTCCAAATAACCAATTGCCACTGCTTCGCCTTTGGTTTTCAGGTGAATACAGTGAGATTCGCATTGTTTTTCCTGTGGGCAAACACGACCGCAAACAGCAGGTAATGCACTTGTCTCACGCAGTGTCTTTGCAGCTTCCAGGAAGTTGCCTCGCTCAATATTCTTTACAAAACGGGGGATGTTGATGTTTACAGGACAACCTTCCACGCAACCAGGGTTAGGGCAGTCCAAGCAACGCTTAGCCTCTACAAGAGCCTGTTCTTTAGTCAAACCTTGGTTAACTTCTTCTTTCCTTGAATGAGCACGATAGGCAGGATCCAACTCGTTCATCTTCACACGTGGGATGGCCATACGCTCCTTTGGTTTCATGCTGGCTCTCAACTCTACACGCCAAGCAGCATCACGACTCTTCTCGTCTGCCTCTGCTTGCTGTTGGTTAGCAGCTTCATATTTCTCTAATTCAGCGCGTTCTTCGGGTTTATATGCTCCCATGCGCTTCATCATTTCGTCGAAATCAACCTTATGACCGTCGAATTCAGGACCGTCAACGCATACAAACTTGGTCTGTCCGTCGATAGTCACACGGCAAGCACCACACATACCTGTACCATCAACCATGATGGTGTTCAGAGATACATCTGTTGGGATTTCGTATTTCTTTGTCAGCAAGCACACGAACTTCATCATGATGGCAGGACCGATGGCAAAGCATTTGTCAACTTTCTCTCTCTTGATAACACTCTCAATGCCTTCTGTTACAAGACCTTTGTTGCCGTAAGAGCCATCATCTGTCATAATAATCACCTCGTCTGAGCTGGCTCTCATCTCTTTCTCCATGATGATGAGGTCTTTGTTACGACCAGCCAATACGGTGATGACTTTGTTGCCAGCAGCTTTCAGCGCTTGCACGATTGGAAGCATAGGAGCTACACCTACGCCACCACCTGCACATACCACCGTACCAAATTTCTCGATATGGGTGGGCTGACCTAATGGACCTACGATGTCAGTGATATACTCCCCGACCTGAAGGTCACATAGTTTTGATGAAGAAAGTCCTACTTTTTGTACAACCAGTGTGATAGTTCCTTGTTTTGTATCTGCCTCCGCAATAGTCAATGGAATACGTTCACCCTTCTCGCCGATTCTGATGATTACGAAATGTCCGGCTTTACGTGACTGTGCGATAAGAGGTGCTTCAACAACAATCTTGAATACCTTTTCGGAGAATTGCTCCTTGCTAACAATTTTATTCATTTTTC
>OMSH01000189.1 GCA_900313715.1 uncultured Prevotellaceae bacterium | reverse complement strand
GACGGCAAGCAGGTTGACCATATGTATCGCTACAAGTCGCTGACGGAATCAAGCAATGACAAGATATATTACATCGGTGATTCCAAGTACTACAAGAGCAATACAGAAATTGGGAAAGAGGCTCTATATAAGCAGTTTACTTATGCGAGGAACGTGATTCAATGGAACCTTGACTTATTCCTTGATGACACTCGAAAGGATGAACAAGAGAAAGAATTAAGAAAAGGTACGGGCAAACTACGCGACGAAGAGACAGAGGGCTACAATATCATACCAAACTTCTTTATCTCAGCGCAGCAACGCGACTTACAGATGCATAGTGATATTACATGGATTGACAAAGAAAATAAAGAGTTCACCTCGCGCCAATTCCAGAACCGTTTGTTCGACCGCGACACGTTGTTGGTGTGTCACTATGATGTGAATTTTCTGTATGTCGTATCACTTTACGGACGCAAGAACGAAGGCATGAAGTCCGTTTGGCGCGAACAGGTCAGAGACCAATTCCGAAGGGAGATACAGACTATGCTTGACAATCATTTCCAGTTTCATGTGATGACACCACGTGAACACATCGATGGTCAGGAGGTGCTTCAAACAAAATTCAAAGAGATTATAGGCAAGGTGTTCCAACCTTACCCCAATGGAGTGAACGGACAAAAGTTCTATTCTTTGGCATTGGAGAAACCAGAGACTATCAAAGACACAAAGCTGCGCCAAGTCGTGGAAGAAGAGAATAGGCGAGTGAAGGGTTTGTTAGAACAACACTTCGAGATACTTGAATGCAGGCTGGGCGAAGATAGACGAAACGAACTGACAACACCGCCGCCAGATGGAACAATCTATGCCAATGCAGAAGACTTGGTATTACTAATAACCAAGGAGGGGCAAAACTACGACAATGCCATCCAACAATTGCAGGAAACGCATAAGGTCGGCATAGCCCTGAAGATGGATGGTGCTGTACTTCAATTGGTTGAAGGGTTTACTAAGGCTCGTTATCTGATTATCCACAACAAAGGTAGCAGATACAAAGTGTATGGCTTTGATGGCACAGGCCCGAAATTGATACCTGCGAGTGCTGCTCCAGACATGGTTGCCACGAAGAAAGGCGAAGAGCTGTATCTGGTCTATCAAGTGGACTTGCGGCTACGATTCTACCTCGGAGAGTTAGATCTTAGCCCCGTCACAAAGAGCAGAGATAGTTATTCACCACAATTGCTGCCCTTGTCTAAGTTAATAAAATTTGAAGAAAGTCGAGTAGGAAAATGAATACGACTAAAATAGGAACGAATTTTGAAAATCGTGTTTTCAAATTATTCTCGTCACTTCTTGGTAATGACGAGCTTTCCTTTGCGTCTCAGAAGTATTCAAAAATTTATCAGCACAAAAAATACCAATGTGTGGGATATGACAGGGAAATTGATTTCGATATAACCATAGAAACCTATAATCCCAACTCTACACAGGAAGAATGGAGTTCTCTCGTTGTCATTGAATGCAAGTGTTTGTCTCACACAATGGACATTTCAGACTTAGATGAATTTGAAACCAAAATGAAGAAGGTTTCTGATTCTGGCATTAAAGGCATTATGGTTACAACAAAGGGATTCTCATCAAATGGCATAGAACAAGCCAAGAAATCTCATATAGCGTTAATGGTACTATCTGAGGAACAGCACAATTGGATAGTAAGCCGTGACATTAACAAGCCAGAACAGCAAATGCAGATATTGCATGGCTATAACATTCCAGGATTGGTTCCAACAATTTATATTGATAATCAATTCGTCTCTTTATATGAGTATTTAAATCAAACTAATGTTGCAACAACAGACCAAAATGTGGTAAGCATTCCTTGGTTGAAGCATGAAGAAATCAAGGATAAGGCAAATGAATTGTATCAATCCTGCACGATTTCTTCATCTGATGTGGCTGGTGAGGTCTTAGTACAACATTACTCTGATATAAGAATAAATTTCACAGACTTTCCGCAAGGGGTTCTGGGAGCTTTGTCTTTCAGAGATAAGATTATCACTTTGTCAAATGACTTGGTTTCAGATGTTCATAGGAGAAACTTTACTTTGGCCCATGAATTGGGACATCTCTATCTTCACAAGCCGCTTTTAGAAAAATGTAATAGTGCCCTTCTAGACTATGAAGAAAGATTTGTTGCAAATCTTCCCGATGAAATAATCAAGCGTATGGAAATGCAGGCAAATCTTTTTGCTTCCTATTTGTTGCTTCCACATGTCCCTTTCGTTAATGAAGTAGCACGATTGTTTAAAGAGCACTCGATAACTACAGGTCGCTTGTATCT
>OMSH01000005.1 GCA_900313715.1 uncultured Prevotellaceae bacterium | reverse complement strand
TCATTTTACCGGCGTGTCGGCATATCGCCACTCCAGCCGTGACCCAGGTCCCAATGCTCGTCATACACAAATTCAAAGTATGGCAGTGAGAACTCTGTTTCAAGCAACTCAGTGAGCTCCTCCTGAATTGGCTCAGCCCACTTACCCACCAGCACGATGAACTTGTCGATGGTCCACGCCACACGCCCACGAGGCACCTGCGTATAATCGCCCTTGAACTTGGTTTCCGTATGCTTTGCCTGTGCACGGAAGTATTCCTTGGCCCAGACTTGTCTGTGAAGCTGCGGATAGTTGATGAACGGCTTGCCCTTCTCTGCAGCCTCTTCCACCATCTGAGGCGTCAACTCCTTCTTGCGGACACCAAATAGCGTATGGTCTTCTGGATCATACCAAAAGATTCCCACTGACGGCATCTGCTCGTCAAACGAGCGCATGTCTTCCATCTGCGCCTTATGGTCTTTTTCGTCAAGTTGAGTCATTCTCGATTATCAATATCCATTCGGATTGTTCTTCTGCCAATTCCAGCTGTCACGGCACATCTCTTCGATGCCATACTGTGCCTTCCAGCCAAGCTCTGCCTCGGCCTTGGCGGGGTTGCAGTAGCAGGTGGCGATGTCGCCTGGACGGCGGGGCTTTATCGTATATGGCACTTTCACGCCATTGACTTTCTCAAATGCCTTCACTACATCCAGCACACTGTAGCCATGACCGGTGCCAAGGTTATAGATGGCCAAACCGCAATGTTTTGCGATGGCTTTCAGGGCAGCCACATGACCAGCTGCCAAGTCGCATACATGGATATAATCACGAACACCTGTGCCATCGGGGGTGTCATAGTCATTGCCAAAGACACCCAACTCTTTGCGGATGCCTACTGCGGTCTGCGTAATGTAGGGCATCAGGTTGTTGGGGATGCCATTGGGATTCTCACCAATCATACCGCTCTGATGGGCACCTATAGGGTTGAAATAGCGGAGCAGTACCACATTCCACGCAGGGTCGGCTTTCTGCACATCTATCAGCACTTCTTCCAACATGCTCTTGGTCTGACCATAAGGGTTGGTGCAATGACCTTTCGGGCAATCTTCTGTGATAGGAATGATGGCTGGATCGCCATACACCGTAGCAGAACTGCTGAAAATGATATTCTTGCAACCATGCTGGCGCATCACATCCAGCAGGATGAACGTGCCGGTCATGTTGTTATGGTAATACTCCAAAGGCTTTGACACCGACTCTCCCACAGCCTTCAAGCCTGCAAAGTGGATGACGGCATCAAACTTATTCTCGTCAAACACCTTCGTCAGTTGCTCTCTGTCACGGACATCTGCCTCATAGAAAGGGATTTCCTTTCCAATGATCTTGGCAACGCGTCGCAATGACTCGGGGTTGCTATTCACCAGGTTGTCCACCACCACTACGCTGTGTCCAGCCTTATCAAGCTCTATGATTGTATGGCTACCGATAAAACCGGCACCACCTGTAAGAAGTATATTCATTATTGCAATGTATTATCAAATGACTTCATATCTGCCATTTACGCGATACGATTCTGCTCGTCCAATGGCTTCGTTTTTTAGGCAAGAAAAGCAGAGCTTTTGGGGATTCAGGTAAATCTTGGGGCATCGAAACCATTGTAAGGCACTAGGTTTCAATTAATTACAGGGGGGGGTATAATTATTCACAATAATCTTCATTCCCCACATTTGTCCTAAACTGTTACTATCTTCTATTGATGAAGATATTTTATGCAAAGATACAGAACTATTTTTACAATAACAAATGATTTCAACAAAAAACTTTAACAGTTCATGGTTGACCGTTGGCAGTCAGCTGAACGGACTAACGAAATCCTTCAGATAAGGATGATGCTTGTCACGTTCCGACAACAGCACATCCTCCATGGCAACAGGCCACTGAATCGCAATGTCAGGATCATCCCAAGCAATGCCACCTTCAGCCTCAGGATGATAAAACTCATCACATTTATACTGGAAAATGGCCTTGTCACTCAACACACAGAAGCCATGCGCCATACCCTTGGGAATAAAGAACATACGATGGTTATCCTCCGTCAGTTCAACCATCACATACTGACCATAGGTAGGACTGCCCTTGCGTATATCGACGGCAACGTCACAGACAGCACCTTTCACGCAACGGACCAACTTTGCCTGGGAAAATGGGGGCAACTGGAAATGCAGGCCACGCAGCACTCCACGGCTACTCATGCTCTCGTTGTCTTGCACAAACGTAACCGTCAACCCCGTCTTTTCAGCAAACTCCTTGGAATTGAAACTTTCGAAGAAATAACCCCGATGATCGCTGAAGACCTTGGGTTCTATAATCAGCACGTTCTCTATTGCAGTCTTAATAACTTCCATGACAACAAATTCTATTCCTTGTTCATTAGCAACGTGCAAAGATACGCCAAAAATTTCAATTTACTACCATAAACAGTCTGTTTTTATCTCTCGTCTTTTGGTCGCCACATAATCAGCATATCCCCGCATTCTTTCATTCTTTGCCATACATAGATGGCAGAGTAATGGTGGTAAATGGCCAGGGCTTCAATAATCTTCAGGTAGGTCTTTATATTCAGACTTGTGTCTCGTTTCAGTACCTTACGTATGGTACGGTCTGTCAAATGGGATAACTGGGCGATGTTCAACGAGGTTAATCCACCAGCGATTTCAATAATAAAGTCAATCATTTTATTGACGTAGCAATGTTGTTCAAAGCCGATAAAGGGATTTGGTTTCAAGCGAATTCTTTTGTTAATAGGTCTGTAAAAAACGGAAAGAAAATTCCGCTTTGGTTGTTTAATCTTAAAACCTAAAGAATAATCGCTGTCTCACGCATCAGTCATGGAAATATCACCTATTTTCGCAACGTCAGAAAGCTGGCAAGTATAGATTAAATGTTAATAGTAAACAATCAAATAGTTAATTAATACATATTGAGTATGAACGATTTAAAAGTTTCGATTTTCGCCAACTTGCAGGCATACGCCAACAAGGAGGTAAGTATGGACGAGGTCATCCGAATGATAAAACATGATCTTTACGTCAGTCAGAAAACGGCTGCCTACAGACAGATGGCAAGTGTCATCAGTCGGGAGGAAGCCAATAAAAATGTTAAAGTTGCGCGCATGGAGGCTGTCTCCGTGGGTGTTGTCTTTAATGGTACGGGCAAGCAACCTGAGAACGTCGTCAGGTTCACTGGTCTGGCGATGGTTGACTTGGACAAGATTGAAAATTCAAAATTGAAAATGGAGAACCCAAATTTGACCGCGTCCAATTATGTCGCGCCCCGGCATAGTCCAAGCAAGCTTGGCTCTACCCCCACTGCTTCTGGAAGTGACCTCCTTTCAATGGTCAAGAAACAGATTATGGCTGACCCTCACACCTTTGTGTGCTATACCACCATCAGCGGTGAAGGGCTCAGGGTTATTTACCAGTATCAACGCTCATACCCCTCCGACCTAACGGTCACCTCCCCTTCGCAAGGGGAGGAGCTTAGTAGTGGAGGCGCTAATAGCCCTTCGCAAGGGGAGGAGCTTAGAAGAGTAGCCGCCATTAGTTCCTCCCCTGATATAGGGGAGGTGTCGCATAGCGACAGAGGGGTCATCAACGGAGCCGCCATTAGTTCCTCCCCTGATATAGGGGAGGTGTCGCATAGCGACAGAGGGGTAATTAACGGCACTTCCTGGCGGGCAGCCTATCTCTGCGGCAACGAGTACTACAAGCGTCTGACGGGGTGCGACTACGACACTGCCTGCAGCAACTACGGTCGGTTGTCCGGACTGGCTCACGATCCTGAGGTGTATTACAACCCCGATGCCATACCGTTTGTCATCACCGACGAGATGGTGGTGGCTGCCAACTTCGCAGCGGGTACCCAGGAGGGCAGGCCCTACAAGGAGCAGACTCCCGGCTCTCAGACTGCTTCTGTCGAAGAGGCATGGAATCCTGTTCGTCAGATGCTGGAAAAACGTAACATGACCTACGCGCCGCATCACCGTCACGACTACGTCCTCCACGCCTGCTACCTCTTCAACCGCTTCGGGGTGCCGGATGATGAGCTGTGCACCTGGGCAGATAGCCAATGGCCTGATCTTGATGCCAAAGAGCGTAACGGCATCATCGCTCACTGCTATAAGCAAGAGGAGGAGCATGGCACTTGGCGACTTCACCGTGGCCATCGCAGGAACAGTCACGAAAACTCTATGATTACCATCGCGGAAATACGTCAATGGCTCAGCGAGCACGTTGAGGTACTCTACAATGTGGTGACTGACCAGACGATGATTCAGATCATGCACAAGGAGGAATGGATCGTCGTGGATGACCGCATCTTGGCTACCTTGCGCTCTCAAATTGCTATCGACACCGACAAGCGGGTGCTGAAGAACGATGTCTATGATGTCATCAAGAGTGACTTCGCCCGACTGGTTCATCCGGTGAGGGACTACCTCAACAACTTGCCGCCATGGGATGGCATCAACCGTGTGGCTGAGCTGTCACGGCACCTTCATGCCGAGGCGGTAGTGCCGGGACAGACCGACGAGGAGGCACAGCAGGCGCTTTGTTGGGCGCTCCACAAATGGCACTGTGCCGCGGTGGGCACCTGGCTGGACGACAACGTGACTAACCACGAGGTGTTTGTCCTCATCGGTAAGCAGGGCATCTACAAGACCACCTGTTTCCGCTTTCTGCTGCCGCCCGACCTGCGGTCTTACTTCTGGGAGAATGCGCACAACGCGTTCTCGTCGAAAGATGACCACATCGCCTTGTCGGAGAATTGCCTTACCGTGATCGAGGAGGTGGAGGCCACTGGCTCACACGAATTATCCGAACTAAAATCACTGATTACCAGTGATATTGTAAAGGAGCGACGGCCTTACGCACGGTTCCGTGAGGCGAAGCACCGACTGGCATCGTTCTGTGCCACTGGCAACCAGCAGCATTTCCTGACCGACGATACGGGCAACCGCCGTTGGCTCTGCTTCAAGGTGAGCCACATCGATGATCCGCGCACGTGGGACATCAACTACCCGCAGCTCTATGCCCAGCTGGTGCAGGAGTTTCAGGCTGGGTTCCGCTACTGGTTCGATGCCCAGGACGAGCAACGTGTGGAACTGCTCAACCAGCCTTTCCGGGTGGAGAGCGACGAGGAGCAACTGATAAACACCCGTCTGAGGATTCCCAAAGAGGGAGAGCCTGTCAAACTGATGAACGCTGCCACCATCTGTCAGCTGCTCAACGGAGGACGGGTGGGCTTTCCCCTCTCCTCTCGCAAGATCAGCATGGCGATGAGGAAGATTGGCTTTGCCGTCCGCCACACGCGCAACGGCACGTTCTATGTGGTATTCGAGATTCCCTACGACCAGATACAGTCGCACTTGGCTGCTGTTTCCTATGAGGCTGAGCATCAAGAGGAAGCAGGTGGGACAACTGCGTCCAGGCAGGAACAGCCGGAGAACCCCCAATTAGCGTTTTAACCATCCATGGTGACGATTGTGACACACTCTCAGCAAACTTTCTTATATATATACATTAATTATTTCTATCTCTCTTTAGTTTTTCTCACGTATAGTAAAGTTATACAAAGAAGCGTCACAACCGTCACACTACCCTAAAACATTTGATAAACCATGTTGTATAAGTCAATGCTAAAAAGCAAGTTGGCCGAGAAGGCTGATGTGTCTGACCGCACCTTCAGCCGCTGGTTGAGACAGCACCGTGCCCAACTGCAACAGATGGGTGTGGCTCCCAATGCCCGCCTGTTACCCCCTCATGCCGTGAAGTACGTTTGCGAGGAATATGGCATCATCCTGGATGAAAACCAGCAGCGATGAAAGATTATTCCGCCATTTACGGACAGATGAAGACAGAGGCAGACAATTTGATAAGTCGCTGTATGTACCTTTGTTACGTCATTCCGGAAGACACGGCATGTGTCGCTGTAGGAGATAATCCCCACGACCTGCTCTGGTATCTTCTACGGGGGAAAGGGATAATCCCTATAGGGGTATAGAGATTATCGCGATACCTCGAAGATGATACCCGGACACCTCGAAGGAGCCATCCGGATGCCCCACG
>OMSH01000024.1 GCA_900313715.1 uncultured Prevotellaceae bacterium | reverse complement strand
CTTTCAGGTCAGGATATTGCTCAGCTACCACCATCAGGCGACTCAGCACTGAGCCGAATGCACTGTTCTGGTCGTTCACATCGTCAGCCGTCTTGATTTCAGAGCCCCTGCGGGCACGTATGGTTTCAATCAGAGTCTGACTCTCGTGCTGTGCATAGTTGGCAGCCTGTTGTGCCAGTTGCATGATAGCGTCCCAACGGCTGTTGAGCTGCACCTCAATCTGGCTCAAAGCATTGTTACACAACTCGTCCAGGTTCACCAGCTGACGCTGGGTAGAAACGAACCAATTCACCAATCCGATTACCAGCAGTACAATGACGCCTAAAATAATCCATCCTGTCATAATATAAATCCTTTTAAAGTTAATATATTGCCGTAAAGGTATACAATAATCAAGAAATAACAAAAAAAGAGGAGGTTTTTTAAATCCTCCCAGCTGTGAACTCTTCCTATAAGGATTAAGGTGATACGATAATAATATTGGTCAATACGAAAGAAATGGCTTCCGCTCTCATGAGTATAGCCTGCAACCACTCGAAACAAAGCTTGCTTACTATGGTGCTATAACTTGCCATAACTTGTCGCTATACTTCCAATCACCCGACGCAGTATCTGCCATACCCCTATAGGAGATACTGCGATGAGTAAAAACAGATATTACAACGACCCATAGCAGATACTGCGGCAACCCGTTAAAATACCTCTTTCCCTACGAAGCTTAAATAAAGTTATTTTTAATCAAAAAATACCTGAATCAATACACTGCCAAGCCAATGACGCCACAGATAATAATCATGAGGATGGGATTGGCTTTGTAACGGCTGGTGGCTACGAAGGCAATGAGGAAGAGGAGGCAACTGGTGATGAACTGGAATTTGTCGGTAACGAGGTTGCCGAAGTTCTCTTCGTTCATCAACAGGAGGGCGGCGGCAGCCAAGAGGCCTATCACGGCGGGACGCAGGCCCTTGAAGACGCTCTCTACCAAGGGATGGTGCTGGTATTTGAGGAAGAACTTGCTGATGGTGAGCATCAGGATGAAGGAGGGCAGGCACACAGCAAAGGTGGCAACGATACTGCCCCACACGCTGCCTGTGGCAGTGAAGCCTACATAGGTGGCACTATTAATGCCGATAGGGCCTGGCGTCATCTGACTGATGGCGACGATGTCGGTAAATTGCTGCGTGGTGAGCCAACCATGGATAGTGACTACCTCGGCTTGGATCAGGGAGAGCATGGCGTAGCCGCCTCCAAAGCCAAACAGGCCAATCTTAAAGAATGTCCAAAACAGTGCTAAATACAACATTTCCCGTAGAGATAGCCTCCGAGACCGACAGCAATGATGATCCAAATTGGTGAGAAGCCCAGGAGCCAGATGAGCAAGGCAGCAACTACTGGAATCCAGATGGTCTTCCAGTTGAGTTTGGCTTTCTTGCCCATACGGAATACGGGGGCGGCAATGAGGGCTACCACGGCAGGACGGATGCCCTTGAAGACTTTCTCGACATAGGGATTGTCCTTATAGGTAGCAAAGAACAGGGCAATGGCCAGTATCATCAGGAAAGATGGCAGGATGCTGCCTAAACTGGTGACCAGACTGCCCTTGACGCCTCGAAGCTTATAGCCTACGAAGATAGCGACGTTGACGGCCAGGATGCCTGGAGCCGACTGAGCAATGGCGAGCAGGTCGAGAAAATCGTCCTGCTCTATCCATTTCTTCTTGTTCACTATCTCGTCTTCAATCAAGGGTACCATGGCGTAACCTCCGCCAATGGTAAATGCGCCTATCTTGAAGAAGATCTTAAAGGCTTCGAAATAGAAATTCATTTCTTATGCTTTTGTACCCATTTGCGAGCATTGACGAATGCTTCAATCCATGGGGTTATCTCGTCATTCTTGCGGTTAGCAGGGTAGTCGCCACACTGCCAAGGGAAGAAGGCGCGCTCGAGGTGAGGCATGATGGCAACATGACGGCCATCGGCACTTGCCAAACCTGCCACGTCGAAATCACTGCCATTAGGATTGCCTGGATACAGACTGTAGTTGTACTTGGCAATGATGTTATAGTCTTTTTCCTTGCCCTTGAGGCTGAACTTGCCCTCTGCATGGGCTACCCAGATGCCAATCTTGTTGCCACTGAGGGAGCCAAACATGACACTGTCGTTCTTAGGGATGCTCAGGCTGACATAGCATGACTCGAACTTATGGCTGTCGTTGTGTACCATCTTGCCAATGTCCTGACGGTCGGGTGAGAGGAGGTTGAGCTCCATCATCAACTGGCAACCGTTGCAAACGCCCAGTGACAGGGTATCAGGACGGGCATAGAAGCGGTCCAGGGTTTCCTTGGCCTTCTCACTGTAGCGGAATGCACCTGCCCAACCTTTGGCTGAACCGAGCACGTCGCTGTTAGAGAAGCCACCGCAGAACACAATCATGTTGATGTCGTCCAAGGTCTCGCGTCCACTTGCCAAGTCGGTCATGGTAACGTCCTTCACATCGAAGCCTGCCAAGTAGAGAGCATAAGCCATCTCGCGCTCACTGTTAGTACCCTTTTCACGGATGACGGCAGCTTTCAGACCAGAAGGCTTGCGGCGGTCTGGACTGATGCCATATTGCTTGAAGGTACCGGTGAAGTCCTTGTTGAACTTATACTCCAACGGGAGTTGCTTGTAATTGTTGAAGCGATCCTTTGCCAAACCGTTGGCCACTTGCTTGCGGTCCAACAGATAAGAAGAAGAGTACCATACGTCACGCAGGTAGTCGATGCCAAACTGATAGGTAGCACCTGCCTTGTTGACGAGTATGTGGCGTTCGTCGCATGGGTGACCCAGTTTGACGTACCCCACCCCTGCATCTTCCATCATATCCTTGAAGCGCTGGGTATCCTTGTTGGCAACCTGAATCACTACACCAGGGTTCTCGGCGAAGAGAATCTTCACGAGGTCAGGCTCTGCAATCTTGTCGAGGTCTAGCTCCATACCGCCTTCCACATTGGCGAAGCACATCTCCAACAGAGTGGTGATCAAACCACCGGCAGAGATATCGTGACCTGCCAGAATAACACCCTTGCGAATGAGTTGCTGGATGGCGTTGAAGGCATCACGGAAGTAGTCGGGATCGGTAACGGTAGGCACATCGTCACCCACCTTATTGAGGCTCTGTGCAAAAGCTGAACCACCTAAGCGCAGTTGGTCAAAGCTGAAGTCCACGTGATAGATGCTGGTGCTCTTGTTGTTCACCATCACCGGTGATACTACCTGGCGTACATCATCCACCTCGGCACCGGCACTGACGATGACGGTTCCCGGAGCGATGACCTTGGTACCGTCAGGATATTGCTGGGTCATACTCAAAGAGTCCTTGCCGGTAGGTACGTTGATACCCAGTTGCTGGCAATAGTCACTCAAAGCCTTGACAGCGGTATAGAGACGGGCATCCTCACCCTTCTGCGAACGGCAAGGCCACATCCAGTTGGCACTGAGACTCACACCGTCGATGCCACTGTTCAGAGGCGCCCATACCACATTGGTGAGGGCTTCACTGACTGCCATGATAGAACCCTTAGCGGGGTCTGCCAACGCTACCTGAGGCGCATGACCGATGGCGGTAGCGATGCCTTTCTTGCCACGATAGTCGAGGGCTACAACGCCACAGTCACTGAGTGGCAACTGCAACTTTCCCTGGCATTGCTGACGGGCGATGCGACCTGTCACGGAACGGTCTACCTTATTGGTGAGCCAGTCCTTGCAAGCCACTGCCTCGAGCTGCAGCACGTTATTGAGATATTCATCGAGCTTGGTAACGTCGTACTCAGGATTCTTATAGTGACGCTCCACGGTCTCGTCAATCATATAGGTCTTAGGAGAAGAACCGAACATCTGGCTCACTGCCAGGTCAAACGGACGAACACCGTCGGCCTGTTGGAAAGCGAAGCGATGGTCACCGGTGGTCTCACCTACCACATACATCGGGGCACGTTCACGCTCGGCAATCTTGCGTACATGCTCCAGTGCCTCTTCCTGGATAAGCAAACCCATGCGCTCTTGGCTCTCGTTGGCAATGATTTCTTTGGATGACAGGGTCTTGTCACCGATAGGCAACTGGCTCATGTCAATCAGACCACCACAATCTTCCACGAGTTCGCTGAGGCAGTTTACATGACCTGCAGCACCGTGGTCGTGGATAGATACCACTGGGTTAGTTTCTTCCTCGCAGAGGGCACGCACGACGTTGTAGGTACGCTTCTGCATCTCGGCATTGGCACGCTGTACGGCATTCAGTTCGACACCGTTGCTATAGCGACCTGTATCTACAGAAGACACAGAACCACCACCCAAACCGATGCGGTAGTTATCACCACCCAACAGCACAATCTTGTTGCCAGGCTGTGGCTGCCCCTTGAGGCAATCGCGCTCTGTGCCGTACCCCACACCACCTGCCAGCATGATGACCTTGTCGTAGCCATATACCTCGTCTCCTTCCTTGTGCTCGAAGGTCAACAGAGAACCGCAAATCAGGGGCTGACCAAACTTGTTGCCGAAGTCGCTGGCACCGTTGGATGCCTTAATTAAGATTTGTTCTGGAGTCTGGTAGAGCCACTTGCGTACGGGCAGCACATTCTCCCAGGCACGGCCTTCGTCAGTGCGAGGATAAGAAGTGATATAGACTGCGGTACCGGCGATAGGCCAAGAACCTTTACCGCCACCCATACGGTCACGAATCTCACCACCCGTACCGGTAGAGGCACCGTTGAAAGGCTCTACGGTGGTAGGGAAGTTATGTGTCTCGGCTTTGAGGGAGATCACACTCTTTATATCTTTTACCTGGAAATAATCAGACTTAGAATGGTCTGCCGGAGCGAATTGCTCAATCACAGGACCCTCGGCGAATGCCACATTGTCCTTGTAAGCCGAGATGATCTTACCACGGTGTGCCTTGGTGGTGTCCTTGATCAACTGGAACAGGCTGGATTCCATCTCCTTGCCGTCGATAACGAAGGTGCCACCGAAGATTTTGTGACGGCAGTGTTCAGAGTTGATCTGTGCGAAACCAAACACCTCAGAGTCTGTCAATGGACGTCCACAGTTTTTCTCTACTTGCTTGAGGTAGTCCATCTCTTCTTTAGAAAGTGCCAAACCTTCACGTTCGTTGTAAGCCTCCAGGTCATCGATGTGTACAATAGGCTCAGGCTTGCGGTTGGTAGTAAATATCAACTGGTCCAGTCCTTTGTACATACGTTGAAGCATAGGGTCGTGGTCGGCATTCTCGTCAGCCACAGGGAAATATTCCTCTATGCGGGCAATACCCTGCAAGCCCATGTTCTGGGTAATCTCTACAGCATTGGTACTCCATGGAGTGATCATCTCACGACGAGGACCAACGAAGTAGCCCTTGAGGTTTTCTTCAAATTCTGGTTTGGCTTCGCCAAACAGCCAAGACAACTCTTCGGCTTCTTTCTGATTAGGCGTGTGGTCGCTTTCAACAGCTATCACGCTCTGTTGTGGGGTTCGGAAAAATAAAATCATATTTTAAAGTTTAATTTTTTTCTTTGCAAGTTTAGACTCATTGTGCAACCTGTCGAGAGCGGTTACCACATAGGTATATTGCCCTGGCTCTACCAACAGAGGCAGGTTGAAATAGGTGTTACTGGTAATAGCAACTATGTGAGATGGGTCAGATAAATCCACCCGTTCGCCCTTGACAAAGCAATACACCACATACTGCACTACCCTATCCATCTCGGTCTTGGCCTTAGGGGCAGTCCACATCAGTACAGGTCCGTCATCAGTGCCTACTACAGCCAACTTTCTTACCTTCTTGGGAGCCTTGTTGTCCATGAATGGAGACGTGGGCGGAAGGGCTGGATATTTGTAATATACTTGTTTCAGCAATTCGGTATAATTGCCTACATTGTCCACAATGTTCTGGGTGTACCACTGACAACTGCCTAGAATGGTCTGATACTGACGTTGCAGGCTCATCTTCAGAGGCAACTGATGTTGATTGGGGGTCGTAGGGTCAGCATTCTGTACGGTATTAAGGATGCTCTGACCTATGTACAACGGGCGGTTACCCGCATTCTTAGCCCACCAGTCCACCAACTTGCCGTAATCGGCTGCAGGATGTCCCACATGCCAGTAGATCTGTGGTATGTTATAGTCAATCCAACCATTGTTTACCCACAACAGGATATCAGCATACAGTTCGTCATAGTTTTGCAAACCGTTGGTGTCACTGCCTAGTGGGTCACTCTTCCGGTTGCGGTAGATACCGAAAGGAGAGATCCCAAACTTCACCCAAGGTTTGAGCGATCTTACCAGATTGTGTATCTCTTCAATCAGGAGGTTTACATTGTGTCGGCGCCAATCGCCTTTGTTATTGAAGCCTGTGCCCAAACGCAGGAAGTCAGCCTCATCAGGGAACTCCTGGCCATTTGCTGGATAAGGATAGAAATAGTCGTCCATGTGCAGGGCATCCACGTCGTAACGCTGTATGATATCAGTTACCACCTGACGAATATAAGCACGGCACTCTGGCAATGCTGGGTTGAAGAACAACTGGTTGTTATAAAGCAAGAACCATTCGGGGTGCTGGTTAGTGATGTGTTTGGGATCGGTCTGTGCCGAAGCTTGTGTCTTGGCACGATAGGGATTGATCCAAGCATGGAACTCCATATTGCGTTGATGGCACTGCTCTATCATCCAAGCCATCGGGTCCCAATATGGATTGGGAGCTTGTCCCTGCACGCCGGTAAGGTATCGGCTCCAAGGCTCGATAGAGGAAACGTAGAGGGCATCAGCCTCGGGTCTTACCTGGAAGATGATGGCATTGATACGGGCAGCCTGCAAGGCATCCAACTGTTGGGTCAGCATCTGTTGCATTTCAGCAGTGGACTTGCCCTTGAATTGTCCGTTAATGGCTTGTATCCATGCTCCTCTAAATTCTCGTTTGGGTGGGGTATTCTGCGCCATTGCACTCACATTCAGCAACATGAGTGCAATGAGATATATCATGAGTTGTTTTATTTTCATCTGAGTACTGAATCAGTTTGAGATTTTGAGTGCAAAGATATAATTTTTCCGTATCTTTGCAAAGCAAAGTGACATTAAGATGATGG
Organism: uncultured Prevotellaceae bacterium; assembly: GCA_900313715.1. GTDB lineage: Bacteria > Bacteroidota > Bacteroidia > Bacteroidales > Bacteroidaceae > Bacteroides. The sequence continues at coordinate 1,709 of OMSH01000024.1, read as the reverse complement.
AAGAAGACAAATATATCAGCATAAAAGGGGCCAGGGTAAACAACCTGAAGAATGTGAGCGTAGATATCCCCCGCAACAAACTGGTGGTAATCACTGGCCTATCTGGTTCGGGCAAGTCATCGTTGGCTTTCGATACACTTTATGCTGAGGGCCAGCGCCGATATGTGGAAAGTCTCAGCAGTTACGCCCGTCAATTTTTAGGTAGGTTAAACAAGCCTGAGTGCGATTTCATCAAGGGTATCCCCCCCGCTATTGCTATTGAACAGAAAGTAACCAGCCGTAACCCACGATCTACCGTTGGCACATCCACTGAAATATATGATTATCTACGTATGCTGTATGCCCGCATTGGTAAAACTTTCAGTCCCATCAGCGGACAGGAGGTGCGCAAACATTCTGTGGACGATATCAGTCATTGTATGCAGCAGTTTCCTGATGGTACTCGTATGTTGCTGATGGCACCTGTGATTGTTCCTGAAGGACGCAGTATGACACGCCAGTTAGACATCTTGTACAAGGAAGGTTTTAACCGCATAGAGGTAAACGGCAAAGTGGTGAGACTCGAAGACTATGTTCCAAAGAAAGAAGATGTGGTATTTTTGTTAGTCGACCGTTTTGTGGTGTCACACGAACCTGATGCTATCAGTCGTTTGAACGATTCCGCCGAAACAGCTATGTATGAGGGTGATGGTGCTTGCTTGTTACGTTTTTTCGACATAGACGGCAGTACTCAACTCTATCGTTTCAGTACGAAGTTTGAAGCTGACGGCATAGCATTTGAAGAGCCCAACGACCAACTATTCTCCTTTAACTCTCCAATAGGAGCTTGTACTGAGTGTGAGGGTTTTGGCAGTGTTATAGGCATCGACGAGCATTTGGTGGTGCCCAACCGTTCATTGTCTATTTATGATGGTGCTGTGGTGTGCTGGCGAGGTGACAAGATGGGCGAATGGAAAGACGAGGTGATTCGTGGTGCCGAAAAAGCCAACTTCCCCATCTTCACTCCTTATTATCAGCTTACTGATGAGCAAAAACGCATGTTGTGGGAGGGTACTCGTTATTTCAAGGGAATCAACGATTTCTTTGAGATGGTGAAAGAGAATCAGTACAAGATTCAATATCGTGTCATGATGGCTCGCTATCGTGGCAAGACTGTGTGTCCCAAATGCCACGGTTCACGTTTGAAGCTTGAAGCCAATTATGTGAAAGTGGGAGGAAAGAGCATCAGTGAATTGGTGAATCTACCTATAGATGAATTACTGTTGTTTTTCAACAACCTTAAATTGGATAACAATCAGCAACAAATAGCCAAACGTATACTTACTGAAATCAATAATCGTCTATCTTTCATGGTGGAGGTGGGCTTGGGTTACCTCACACTGAACAGACAAAGCAATACGCTATCTGGTGGCGAGAGCCAGCGCATCAATCTGGCTACCTCATTGGGAAGCAGCTTAGTAGGAAGCCTGTACATCCTCGATGAGCCCAGCATCGGCCTGCATAGTCGCGACACCGATCGTCTAATTAGTGTACTGAAACAGTTACGTGACTTGGGTAACACTGTAATTGTAGTGGAACATGATGAGGAGATTATCCGCTCGGCCGACTACATCATCGACATTGGTCCTAATGCAGGACGCCTGGGTGGAGAAATTGTTTATCAGGGGAATATGAGTGACCTGCAAAAGGGCACCAACAGTTATACAGTT
>OMSH01000048.1 GCA_900313715.1 uncultured Prevotellaceae bacterium | reverse complement strand
ATAAAACTTTTAGGTAGGGGTAGCTCAACTTTTGGTTGTAGCCACCTCTATCTTTTTAAAGATTTTATAGCCGATAGCGGCAACCATTATACTCATCAGCGGACTGATGAAATTGAAGAAGCAATAAGGCAGGTAGGTGATGGTGGGCACACCTAAGATGGTGGCTTGCGTCATTCCACAGCTACTCCAGGGAATCAGGGGCGAGACAACGGTTGCACTGTCTTCAATGCTGCGACTCATCAGGCGTTCTTCGTATCCTCGACGATGGTATACGCCTTTGAACATATTAGCAGTAAGTATGATGCTTAGGTATTGGTCTGCTACCATACAGTCCATGAAGACACCAGTGCTGACGGTGCTGGTTACCAAAGAGGTACGGGTGCGGGTGAAAGGCAGTATCAGTCGGGTGATACGCTGCAACATACCACTGGTGGTCATCACTGCGCCGAAACACATGGCACAAAGTATCAGGTAAATGGTATTGAGCATACCTGTCATACCTCGGGTAGAAACCAACTTGCTTACCTGTGGATGTCCCATATCTATAGCAGTAATATCGTACATACCACGCAACACTCCCTCAAACTGACTGGAGAGGGTGACCTCAGTGGTGCCTGCTACCTCTGCCAAAATATGGGGCTGGAAGGTAAGGGCGAAGATGGCGCCTAAAATGGAACTGAGGAACAGCACAATCACGGCTGGCCATCTCTTGGCAATCATCACGATAGTCAGTATGGGTACTATCATCAACCAGGGCGAAAGATGAAAGTGCTCTTGTAACGAATTGATGTAAACATTAATCAATGTTGCATCTGAAACGCTATAGTTTAAGCCAATAACAGTAAAGATGATAAGGGTTATAACCATTGTGGGTACTACGGTGTACATCATGTAGCGGATGTGACTGAACAACGGGACGTCACTCATGGTAGATGCCAGTACGGTGGTGTCGCTCAGGGGTGACATCTTATCGCCGAAGTAGGCTCCTGAGATAATGGCACCAGCCACAAGTCCACTACTGAATCCCTGTGCCAGTCCGATGCCTAACAACGCAATGCCAATCGTGGCAATGGTGCTCCATGAACTACCTGTGAGCACGCTCACGATAGCGCAGATAAGGCAGGTAGTGACCAAAAAGAACTTGGGATGAATCAACATCAAGCCGTATTGAATCAGCGTGGGAACGATGCCGCTGAGTATCCACATACCAGAGATAGCACCTATCATCAGCAGGATGATGATGGCAGTAGTGACATTGCCTACATTACGAATGATGCCTTCTTCCAGGTCTTTCCATGGAATACGGAAATATAATATGGAGATGGCACTGCAAATGCCTGCAGAGACTAATAATGCCACCTGACTGGCTCCGTCCAGGGAATCGACGCCAAATGCCCTGATAACCTTTACCAACATGATGATCAGGATTATGACTGGTAACAGTGAAAGTAGTATGTCAAGTTTGGGGTGTCTCATCAATTTTGTGCCTCATTAATCCTCTATTTTCAATTTACCTTCTTTCTCATCGGCATAATAAGCTGCCAACATGGCAATAAAACGCTTGATGGTTTGCATGGCTTCTTGGGTCCCTTCGCTGACAGGTTGCTTTTTCAGTTTTAGCATCAGCTCTCCATAAAGTGCCTGAAAACAGGTTTCAATTTCAGGAACCGCTTCTTCACCAGCTTTGGCGCGTAGCTCTACGATGAAGGGGAGGGCGTTGTAGTAGGCAGCACTATAATATGCAAACTTAGGAGTTGCCAAGAGTACATTATGCAGTTCTGTCAGTTCCTGCATCACATTCTTGTTGATTTGCAGGTGTCCGCGCTCTGTCACTGCCTCCAGATGCATCATGTCGCACAACTCTTGCAGCCATTGTTCTTCTTGCTTTCTGTCGGCTTCAGGAAAGCCAGGCAGTATCTGACTCTTTACTACCTCCATATCACAATGACAGGCACGAAGCAAGTCTTCCATCTGCCACATATAGAGCAGATATTCTGCAATGTTCTCTTTCCTTAGTTGTTGTGCTGTCTTCATATTATAATTAATAAAGTGATTCGCCTAAGCAAGTAATCACTAATCCAACTATCGCAACAATCATCACAATCACACCAATAACTCGGTTTAACATCCAGATGCCACGCAGATTGAATTGTGAGCGTACTTTGCTCACGCCTGTGGTCAGCAGGAACCACCATAGTAGTGCACCTGCCACGATGGATATATACCCTGTAACAGTATTGCTTACCAGTTCTCCAACTTCTACAAATGCGAAGCGTGCAAACAAACCAATAAACAGCAGGATTATCAGCGGATTGCTCAGTGTTACCAAAAAAGCAGTCAGGAAATTATGCATATAGCTTCCCTTCTTTCCACTGGGCGCACGCAACGCTTTAACAGGATTGCTCCTGAAAGTGTGGAAGCCGAAGAATAGCAGGAGAATGCTGCCAAACAACTGCAGATTGAAAATATTGTTGCTCACATAGTCGAACACGAAGCTCATGCCGTAGCCTGTAATCAACGCATAAAATAGATCGCTCAACGCTGCTCCACATCCAGTTATAAAACCATACCAGCGCCCTTTGTTGATAGTGCGTTGCAGGCATAATACCCCCACAGGCCCCATAGGAGCGGAAGCGATTATACCAATCAACATGCCCTTGAAAATAATGCCGACTATAGTCTCTATCTGAATCATAGTGCAAAAGTAATATTTTTAATTTACATTTACACTATGCCTGGCAAATATTAAAACTTAATTGACGCACCTAACTCCATTGTAAACGGACGGATATATCCTCCCGACATCAAGTGATGATGCTGATATTTGCTTACATCTGTCGCCAAGTCGGCTGCACCGATGTTACCGCTGGCGCCTTTTTGGTTCAGGATGTTGACCAGGTTCAGCGAGAACGATAGGTGGTCGTTCAGTGTATAGTCAATGCCTCCGAAAGTCTCCCAGCGTCCTTTAAAGAATAAGGTGTTGGTTTTGTTGATATACTGTTTGCTCTGGTACCTGAAACTCAGCCAGAAACGCCATTTTTCAATCTGGTAGGATGGATCCAGCTCGAGAATAAACTTCGAGATGGCTGTCACGTTCTTATCGGTGAAGTTGTACTGTTGTCCGGGACCGTCCTTGAATACAGGCTGGAAGTTGAAGTTCTTGTACAGTGGATTCTGCAGGGTAAGCAGTCCGTGGAAAGTAAAACCTTTGAAAGGAGTAATCACAGCATCGGTGGTCCAACCTACAGTAGCCACATCATACAATACGGCGATAGTCACAGTCTCACTCTGGTCGTTGGGGTTAGTAAACTGGGTACGGCTCTTGTAGTTAGTCTGCTGAATATGGAACACTTGAGAGGTCAGTTCCAGCCAGCTGTTGTTGAAATAGATACCACCCTTAAAGATGTTACTGATAACTGGCGATTCATTAGGCAGGTCACAACCAGCATAGTCCTGCATGTTGGGGCGTTGCTGCACAAATACGGCTTCGCCCAGCACTCCCAAGCCTCCCACGATGCGATACCTTCCGTT
>OMSH01000238.1 GCA_900313715.1 uncultured Prevotellaceae bacterium | reverse complement strand
CCACATATCGATGCTCTCAGCTACAATTAGATTATAGATGTTGCATTGTTTTTTCTGCGATATGCGATGAATGCGGTCTTGGGCTTGTAAGTAATCATCAAGATTAAAGCCCCTATCATAGAATATACAGTTGTTAGCCACGGTTAGGGTTAACCCCTCTTTGGCAGATTGTGGCGTAGCAAATAAGATCTTTGCATCGCCATGCTTAAACTTGTCAACTGAGCGGCCTCGTTCTTCCACGCTCATTTTGCCTGTTATCTTAACGGCATCATACTGCTTGTATTTCTTTGTGAAGTAGTCAATATTGTCAGTAAAGATAGACCATACTATCACCTTCTCGTCACGACTGATAATGTCCAAAATCAACTCGTCAAGCGTATCTTCCTTACCAGAACGAGCGTCATATCTATCATCAAGTAGTCTAGGATTTGAAGCGACCTGCACTAATCGTAGAAGACGTTTCAATGAATCTTGCGACTCATCGAACAAGGCCGTATCACCATGATGAATAGTCATAATCATTTCAGTACGTATCTGTTCATAGATACGTCGCTGTTCATCTTCAAAACCAACATAGAAAGAGACGTATTTCTTGGATGGCAGTGAAATGATACCACTATTCTTTGTCTCACGAACAGAGAAGTCATTTATTTTCTCGAATATATGTGATACAGCATTCTCAAAACGATCACGCAGAGACTCGTTATGTCCCAAGTCATTATTCAGGTTACATTCGCTCTTGAAAGCGCTGAAGTCCGTACCAAGGCTGGCACCATGATCCAAGAAAAAGACTTGTGCCCACATATCATAAGGTCGATTAGCAACTGGTGTTCCAGTCATAATAATCCTTATCTTAAAGAAAGAAGAAAGCTTGAAAAAGTCCTGCGTAAGTTTAGATTCAGGATTCTTAATCTTAGTGGACTCATCAATGATAATGCCGACATTTCTAGTCTTCAAGAACAGCTCCATACGCTCAACCTCACCGGATACTGTTTCAAAGTTGGTGATAACTACTTCAGCCCTGCTATTGAATACAAAGAAATTGCTATGTTTATTACTATCAAGTGTCTTGGGGCGAATGTTTGTATGTTCACCAAATTCTTCTACCCAGTTCTTTACAAGCGTTTTCTTCGTAACAATCAGAACGGTATCGATGTCACGCTCTTTGAGCCAGTAAAGCAAAAGGTCAATGGCTATCTTTGTCTTGCCTAATCCTTGCTCATGGAAGATTGCAGCATAGTCCTTGTCTTTTATTTCAAGGAAAGCCTCATGCTGATATGGGAAAGCCTCATGCTTTGTTGAATAGTCGTAATGGGACTTCTGTACTAACTTCTTCATGGCAACACTTCTCCTTTCCTCATTGGGTCAACAGTATGGAATGTAATATCAGATAAATCATAGGGTTTCCTGAAATTGCGCAGGAAATTACGCATGGTTGCGTAGGAACTCCACGAGCACGACATTATAATATGGCGTTCTTGGCTAAACGTTTTCACCTCCTTTATGTAGGAAGCAAGCTGTGCAATAGTATGCTTGTTATTTATATCATTATCAGTCTTGGCCTCGCCAATGATGATATACTTTGTTGTATGCACATAGATGTCCGCACGAAAGCCGTCAATAACCATAGGGGGATTTTTCCCTGGTTCACCAAGATCTATCGACATCTGGTTTTCATCCAAACCAAATGTCCGCTTGATGTACTGAACAGCGTTCTGAACAAACTGTTTATGTGCTTCTGACTCCATGCTTATTGCTCGTATCTGCGAATATTATCAATGATTTCCTGAAGCATGTCTGCCAAAGCCCAGATTGCATCACGTTTTTTCTCACATGAGGGTTCTGTTGCAAGGCTCTTGATTTCACGGAAAGGCATACCGTCAAAGCGGGTTGTCAACTCATTACAAAGCATTTCATAAGGCACCTTGTCAAGGTCTTTCACTGGCGATGGGGCACTCTCTTGAGCCAATACTTTTTCTGCCTCTGTCAGATTTTTCTTCAAGAACGCGGCTCTTGCATTATCGCTCTTTAATACTTCAGGAAGTTTACGAACACTGAGTGCTTTATCTACATTGCCTTCTGCAACCCATTCTGCAAAATTATCAATAGTGTAGCCGGCATTGGCTACAGCGTTCTTGATTCTTGGGTTCTGATACTCCATGAACTTAGAAAACTCACGAGTATCGAAGTCTAGATTATTGTCCTCGATATAAGTCTTGTAAGCACCTTGCATACATTTATAGGCATCTATCGACTTATTGATTTCATTGGTGTTACCACCACATAATGAAATGATCTGAGACATTGGCAGATATTCCACTTCGCTGAGTTGGAACAAGTATTTTGCTTTTGAATATGGATCCCAGTCTCGCGGTCCAACGAGGTGTGACTGCAAACGGATAGAGTGGATGTCATATTCCGTCATTTGCTCATAGAGTAATGCAGGAATCTCTGCCCACGTTCCATCAGGGTTTGCCTCGTTGAATTCCTTATAAATCTGCAAACGAGTGTTACCCTCAATGACAATCATATCACCAGATGCAGTGTGGTTCACAACAATGGGGTGAATGATCCCTTTGCTGACGCGAATAGATTCGCGTAGAGTGCGATAAGATGTAGTCGCATCGCCAGTTCCTGAGTCAGACAGAGCGAGTGCAATTTGCTCGCTGGTAGGCTCACCAACATAGTTTTCCAAGAACTGTTTGATTCTTGGATTCTGACTATCAAGCTTTATCAAGTTGATGTCAATTTTCTGATACTTTGGTGCTACTTCCATAATCTTTTATCTTTTGGGTTTTATATCTTCAAATCGTAAGTCGAAATACTTGCTAGCTATTTCAGGAAATTCCTCTTCAAACTCAATCATTGCACGATAACAAGAACAGTAATTGGGCCTTGGGTTGAATCCTTCAGGAAAAGTCAAAATGTTATTGTACTTACCATCTTTGTTATCATATTGGATGCCCTGATGATACTCTTCATTTCTGACGCAATACTGCCTAAAGCTCATCTTCTTGAAAAAGCTAGGCTGGTTACACCATCGCGCCAACTGTGTATAGAGACTCTTAAATCGTGAATCCTTATATTTCTCAAATCGCATGATATATGGCAGGCAACCATACTCCATTAAGGTCTTAATTCTAAAGAAAGCACCCTCAATGTCCTTTTCATCTTGACTATCAAAAGCCACGAGAACATAGAGTTTTGTTTCTCTCGTACAATATTTTGACCAGACATCAAGACCTCGCAGAATTTGCTCCACCTGTTTCTTTTCCTTGGGGTCATCCATGCGATAATGGTCAAAGGCAAAGATGTAATCGCCGTAGTATTTCACACTGCAAAGCAATTTTGCTTTTTCTTCTGTCATCAAGCGAATATCCATGCCTTGGCGAAACTGGAAAGGTTTGCCTGTTGACTGCAAATCATCCATAACCAGTTTGAACACTCTTGGAGGTGCAGCCATTATATTGTCATCCCATAGATATATCTTTGGACGACTTTCATCAAGGAACTCTTTTACGGGCGACCAATAAGCCACACCGTTTGAAAGGCGATTCACGCAGAAATCGCAATGACGAATACATCCACGAGTGGTGAAGCCTATCGAATAGCTGAGATAGTCGTCCCAATCGCGCTTTTTCTTCCTCTCATCGCCTCCCGTCTTCCATTCTATGTAATCATTGTAAAGACTATAGTCTGGCTTAAAATGTTCAACTGCCTTGGGTAGTACAGGACCATTGATCTCAAAGAAACCAGTACCACCATAAGCAATGAAGCCTTGCTTAATCATCAAGTAAATGATGTCAGGTACTTGGGTAAACTTGAATACACGAGACATTACCAGCAAGTCAAAGTCCAGATAGTTTATCTGACCATCTCTAGCTACTTCGTCATAACTCTGAATAAGCCTTACGTTATGCCCAAAGCTTTTACAATAGCCAGAGATCTTCAGCAAGGCAAGGTTGGGATGGCGAGTGCCATTATCCAACAAGTCGGCATCCATGATGCCGATTCTCAACCGCTCGCCCTCACGTTCTATGATACTGCAGCAGTTGAACCCTGCGGGCTCCATTAACTTGATTAACACTCAGCAGCGCAGTACAATTTCTTGGGTATGCACACAAGAAAGTTATCGT
>OMSH01000125.1 GCA_900313715.1 uncultured Prevotellaceae bacterium | reverse complement strand
CTTCTGCAATTTTAAGTAAATCCATCTTCTTAATTGTATAAATTGTTTATAACTACGCAACATACCAGGCCTCATCGTGGGATGTATATCCTGACAGCGATTGCGCAAAAGCGGGTGAAAAGTAGCAAAAAAATAGGCAAATATGCAAGTTTTTTCTACTTTTTTGTTGTCTTTAGATATCTTTAGATAAAATAGGCTGCGTTTAAACAAAACAAATAAGATTGCTTATTTGGTTTTGTCTTCAACTTGCACTATCTTTGTGAGAAATATCACAAAAAAGTCTATGAGAAAAGGAATCATGCAATGTAGATGTGGGCTGTTGCTCTGTGTCTCATTGCTCTTAAGCGGATGCAAAAGTCACTATGTGGTGACCGATGTGCAAAGCAGCAGAATAGCCATTGATGCATCTCTCGATGCCATACAAAGTCAAGAAGCCTTGCAGTTGATAGCCCCCTATCGTGCCAGCATTGATAGTATGATGAATACCGTGTTGGGACAAAGTGAGGTGGCGATGAGCCGTAATCGACCCGAGTGCTTGTTGGGTAACTTGGTAGCTGAAGTGCTGCGCCTAAGTGCGGCTCGAGTATTGGGACAACCTGCTGATATGGGGTTAATTAATATCGGTGGTCTGCGAGCAGATGTGGCGGCTGGTGATTTCACTGTTAGCAATGCCTTCGAAGTGTTGCCGTTTGAAAACTCCCTCTGTGTACTTACCTTAAAAGGCTCCGATATGAAAGAGTTGATGGCAAACATTGCCATTCGTGGCGGAGAAGGTATCAGTGGAGCCACATTGGTATTCAACAGCAAGAACGAGGTGGTAGAAGCTAAAGTGCAGGGACAGCCTATCGATGACAATCGCATGTACACCCTGGGCACCATCGATTACCTGTCGGAGGGTAACGATGGCCTTCATGCCTTACCTAAAGCGGTGAAGAAAGATTGCCCTGATGGACTTACCTTACGTGGTCTTTTTATTGACTATGTACAGGAACAAACCAAGTTGGGTAAAAAGATTACCTCACAGCTTGATGGTAGAGTGAAAATAATTGACAATTGATAATTAAGAATTATGAAGACACGAATTTTAAGCATATTAATTGTTGTAGCATTTTCAATTGTCAATTGTCAATTTTCAATTGTCAATGCTCAATCCAAGCAATTGTATGTTATCCACAGCAGTGACACCCATAGCCGTATTGATCCCATTGAGGCCAACACCTCAGCAAGAAACGCCAATATGGGAGGTGTGGCTCGCAGGGCAGGGTTGGTAAATCAATACCGCCAACAACATCCGGAAATGTTGTTATTTGATAGTGGTGATATCTCGCAGGGTACACCCTATTATAACCTCTACCGAGGTGAGGTAGAAATCAAGGCCATGAATCTCATGAAGTATGATGCCATGACCATTGGTAATCACGAGTTTGACTTCGGACTTGACAATATGGCACGACTTTTCAAGATGGCCAACTTTCCCATCGTTTGTTCTAATTACGACTTTGAGGGTACCGTGCTCGAAGGACTGGTGAAGCCTTATGTGGTGCTCAAGCGCAATGGCGTGAAGATAGGTGTCTTTGCACTCTGTCCGCAACTTGAAGGATTGGTGCAGCAGAGCAAGTGTGAGGACATTGTCTATCACAAACCGGCAGCGGTAGCCAACCGCATGGTGATGATTCTTCGCCAGCAGGAAAAGTGTGATGTGGTGATTTGCCTCTCGCATTTGGGTATCGTGCAGAACCCGGGCGTGGATGATGTATATGACAATGCCATCCTGCCTCAGACACATGGTATTGATTTGGTGCTGGGCGGACACACCCACACCTTCCTCGAAAAACCTCGAATGGTGAAGGATGCTGATGGTCATGAGGTGCCGGTGATGCACATTGGCAACAATGGCTTGTATCTGAGTAATACCATCATCACATTAGGTAAGAAATAAATATTTTTGTTGATGAATAAGATGAAAAGACTACTGTTCCTTTTATTGACTCTGCTGCTTTGCAGTGCGAAGATTGAAACAAACGTATTTACCCCTCCTTCTCCTGCATCTAATATTTTCAAAGAGAGTCAGTTTGGCAGGGTAATCAATATTAATAGCAAGGCTTCTGCATGGGCTGATTCTGTGATGCAGACATTGGACCTTCGCGGACGTATAGGACAGTTGTTTGTATATAAAGTGGCACCAGAGAGGACGGAAGCCAACCTACGGCTCATCAAAAAGGTGGTGAAGGATTTCATGATTGGTGGACTGCTATTCTCTGGTGGCGTATTACAAAACCAAGCCATATTGACCAATGAGGCACAAGAATTGGCAAAGGTACCATTGATGATTACCCTTGACGGTGAATGGGGTTTGGCCATGCGACTCAAGCCATCGCCTGTTTTTCCCAAGAATCGCATCTTAGGTAATATCACCGATGAGAACTTGTTATATGAATATGGTAAGGAGGTGGCACGTGAGAGTCGCCTCATGGGTATAACTGTCAATTTTGCTCCTGTGGCTGACGTGGATATCAATCCCAATAACCCTGTTATCAATGTGCGTTCGTTTGGCGAAGATCCTCATAGGGTGGCGAAGCAGGTGATAGCCTACAGCAAAGGTCTGCAAGACGGTGGAGTGGTGGCTGTGGCGAAACATTTCCCTGGACATGGCGATACCGATGTTGATTCCCATCAAGCTTTGCCAGTGCTCAACTTCACTCGTGAGCGACTCGACAGTGTCGAACTGGTGCCTTTCAAGGAGGCTTTTGCTGCCGGCATCGATGGTGTGATGGTAGGACACTTGGATATCCCCTCTCTCACGGAGCGTGAAGGACTTGCTTCTTCATTATCTCATAATATAGTTACCGACTTGCTTACCAAGGAATTGGGCTTCAGTGGTTTGAAATTTACAGATGCATTGGAGATGAAGGGTGCCATCAATGGTGGCTCTGCTTCTTTGCAGGCTTTACTGGCAGGCAATGACATGTTGCTGGTGCCTTCAGCCATTGGCCCGGAGATGGATGCTATTCTCAAGGCAGTGGCAGAGGGCCAGGTAAAAGAGGGTGACATCAACCTGCACTGCAAGAAAGTATTGATGTATAAATATGTGCTGGGGCTTACCGGAAAACAAAACATCCAGATATCAGGACTGGAACAACGTATCAACATCCCAGAGGCTAACGACCTGGTCAACCGTCTGTCGCAAGCAGCTATCGTACTCGTAGGTAATACCCATCCGTCACTGCCTATAGACCCCAGCGAAGGAGAGGTGGCAGTACTCAATGTGGGCAATCGTACGGCAGCACTCATGCCATTTGTCAATGAGCTCACCAAGCATGTCAATGTTAAGACCATTGGTCTGTCTGCAGATAATACCGCAGCCACACGTCAGCAGATTATCCGTCAGCTGGAAAAATATAAGCGCGTGATTATAGCCGTCACTGACATGAATATCAGCGTTTTCCAACCTTTCTTCAATGAATATAACCCCACCAACCCTGTTGTCTCTGTATTCTTCATAGCCCAAAAAGAAGTTGCCAAATTGCCTCAGGCTGTGCAGAAATCCGATGCTGTGATCATTGCACACAATACCCCAGAGGCTGTTCAGCAGCATGTGGCAAAAGCCATCGTGGGGAAAGCGTCCATTACGGGCAGACTCTCCACTTCTATAGGCGAGCTGATGAGGGCAGGACAGGGTACCGACCTCATAGCAAACGAGTTGCCTGTCTTCTCTCCCGAAGACTTTGGTATTGATGCCGAGAAACTACAAGCTATTGATACCTTAGCGATGTTGGGTATTCGTGAGAAGGCATTCCCCGGTTGTCAGGTCGTGGTGATGAAGGAGGGACACACCATTTATAATAAGGTGTTTGGTAACCATACCTATGAAGGTACGGGCATTCAGGGCGAATCGTTGCAGCCTGTCAGCCCTACCGATGTCTATGATTTGGCTTCGTTGACCAAGACCACCGCCACCTTGTTGGCCGTCATGAAACTCTACGACCAAGGTAGGATTAACCTCACGGATCGGGTTTCTACGTATCTCCCTTATCTCAAGGGTACCGATAAGCAAACCATTACTGTTCGTAGTTTGCTATACCATGAGTCGGGCTTGCCTGCTTCTATCTCTTTCTATCGCGAAGCCATTGATAAAGAAAGTTACGAAGGCAGAATCTTGAGTAATAAGCGTGACCGTTTGCATACCGTGCAGATAGCTGCACGCGACTGGGTGAACCCCAACTATCAGTATTACGACTCATTGGTATCGCGCCAGCAGTCAGCCGACTATCCGCTGCAGATTGCCGAAGGTCTGTGGCTCTCACCCAAGTTCAAGGACGTCTATCGCACTAAGATTGTGGAAGTTGCCTTGCGCTCTCGCACCTATCGCTATAGTGATGTGAATTTTATCCTTTTGCAGCAGATAGTCGAGCGGCTCACTGGTATGAGTCTTGACCAATATGTGAACCGAGAGTTCTATGAGCCCATGGGTTTGCAACGTACAGGTTTCCATCCATTGGAACGTGTTGCCAAAGAAGAGATTGTACCCACTTCGCAGGACAAGTTCCTGCGCAAGCAGTTGTTACAAGGCTATGTTCATGATGAGGCAGCCGCTTTCCAGGGTGGTGTCTCTGGCAATGCCGGCCTGTTCTCCAATGCTACCGAGTTGGCATTGATTTATCAGATGTTATTGAACAATGGTGAGTTATATGGCAAACGCTATTTGGGCGAAAGTACCTGTAAGTTATTCACCACCAGTAAGTCACGCATCAGTCGCCGTGGTCTTGGCTTCGACAAGCCAGATGTTGTAAACAAGGCCAAGAGTCCTTGTGCCGACGATGCCCCTGCCACTGTCTATGGCCATACTGGCTTCACTGGTACCTGTGTTTGGGTGGATCCTACCAATCAGATAGTTTATATCTTCTTGAGCAATAGGGTGCATCCCGATTCCTGGAATCCCAAACTGGGACAGCTCAATATCCGCCCACGCATCCAGCAGGCGATTTATGATGCAATGAAATAAAAGTATTGTTCTGACATAAGTGTTGCCATTATTACAGAAAATTCCCTGCCTCACGACAGGGAATTTTTACATGAACGGTTGATTGATAATTACTCTCTTTTTACCTAACTAATATTATGAAAACTGGCTCACATTCATTCCTTGAGAGTAACTAATCTTCCAATGCTTGACGTAAATCTTCAATAATGTCGTCAATGTGTTCAGTACCAATACTTAATCGAATAGTAGATGGATAGATGTGCTGCTCTTCCAGTTCCTTGGGCGACAGCTGTGAATGTGTAGTGGTAGCGGGGTGTATCACTAAACTCTTCACATCTGCCACGTTGGCCAGCAGCGAGAATATATGTAGTTTGTCGATAAATTTCCAAGCCTCTTCCTGTCCGCCCTTAATCTCGAAAGTGAAGATGGAGCCTGCGCCGTTGGGGAACAACTGATTATATAGATTGTGGTCTGGATGGTCGGGCAGGGAAGGGTGGTTCACCTTGGCTACCTTGGGGTGCTTGCTCAGGAACTCTACTACCTTCAGGGCATTATACACATGACGCTCTACGCGTAGAGAGAGGGTTTCCAAACTTTGCAGCAAGAACCAGGCACTGATGGGGGCGATACAGGCACCGGTGTCGCGCAGAATGACGGCACGGATGCGAGTTACAAAAGCCGCAGGGCCTGCCACCTGTGCAAAAACGGCACCATGATAGCTGGGGTCGGGCTGACCTAAGGTAGGGTATTTGCTGGCATTGGCTATCCAGTCGAACTTGCCTCCATCAACAATTACACCTCCTAAGGTACTGCCATGACCGCCAATAAACTTGGTAGCAGATTCTACTACCACATCGGCTCCATGTTCTAATGGACGGAATATATAGGGTGTTGCGAATGTGTTGTCAACAATTAATATGGTGTTGTGTTTGTGTGCAATCTCGGCAATGCGGTCTATGTTGGTCACGCTGGCGTTGGGGTTGCCGAATGTTTCTACAATAATGGCCTTGGTGTTGGGACGGAAAGCAGCATCAACGGCAGCAAAATCTTCAGGATTGACTATGGTGGTGTTAACGCCTTGCGTAGTGAGTGTGTGCTCAATGAGGTTAAAGGTGCCACCATAGAGGTTGTTGGCGGCAATGATATGATCGCCTGCGTGCGCCACGTTTTGTAAAGCGTAGGTGATGGCTGCTGCACCACTGGCTACTGCCAAGGCTGCTACGCCTCCTTCTAATGCAGCTATTCTATCTTCAAATACACTCTGTGTGGTGTTGGTCAGACGGCCATAGATATTTCCTGCATCACGCAGACCAAAGCGGTCGGCGGCATGTTGTGAGTTACGGAATACATACGAGGTAGTTTGATAGATAGGTACCGCGCGTGAATCTGTGGTCGGATCTGCTTGCTCCTGGCCTACATGCAGCTGGAGCGTCTCAAAATGATAATTCTTTGTTGCCATACTATTTTAGTTTTTAGATTGTTTTTGCTATTAAGTTTTCTGCTGCAAAGTTAATGTGTTTTGGATATATCAAACAAATTATTTGGAATAATCAGAAAATGTTGCTACTTTTGCAGTTGCTTGTAGAATGTATATGCTGCATTCGCTTGCTAAACGAAACTTAAACAGAATAAATGTTCTTTTATGGATACTTTGGATAGGACTGACCTGCAGATTTTGCGGGTTTTACAGGAGAATGGACGCCTCACCATCAAGGAATTGGCAAGCAAGGTGAACCTCTCGTCAACTCCTGTGTATGAGCGTCTCAAGCGCTTGGAGGGCAATGGGTATATCAAGAAATACATTGCCGTGTTGGATGCAGAGAAGCTGAACCAAGGCTTCATCGTGTTCTGTAACGTGAAGCTGAAGCGCATGAATCGTGATATTGCCAAGGACTTTATGGAAATGGTGCAGGAGTTGCCTGAGGTGACCGAGTGTTACAATGTGTCGGGAACAACAGACTATCTGCTGAAGATTCATGCGACTGACATGAAGGCTTACAACGAGTTCCTGATCAACAAGCTGGGGGCAATTGAGAGCCTGGGCTCAGTGGAGAGCATGTTTGTGATGAGTGAGGTGAAGCATAATTATGGACTGAACTTTTAATGGATAATGGAGAATTGATAATGGATAATGTTATGAAGTTTATTTCTTGGAATGTGAATGGGCTGAGGGCCTGTGCCGACAAAGGATTTGCTGATGCTTTCAAGGCACTGGATGCTGATTTCTTCTGCCTGCAGGAAACGAAGATGCAGGAGGGGCAACTGGATTTGAATTTCGATGGCTATCGCTCTTACTGGAACTATGCCGAGAAGAAGGGATACTCGGGCACTGCCATCTATACGAAGCACGAGCCTGTGGCTGTTACCTACGGCTTGGGCATTGATGAGCATGACCATGAGGGGCGTGTGATTACCCTGGAGATGCCTGACTTTTTCTTGGTAACGGTTTATACACCGAACTCACAGGAGGAGCTGCGCCGTCTGGACTATCGTATGAAGTGGGAGGATGACTTTCGTAACTATCTTTTAACGCTGGATGCCAAGAAACCGGTGATTGTGTGCGGGGACATGAATGTGGCGCATCAGGAGATTGACTTGCGTAACCCTAAGACGAACCGTCGCAATGCGGGCTTTACGGATGAGGAGCGTGAGAAAATGACGGTGCTGCTGGGCAGTGGCTTTACAGATACTTTCCGCTATTTCTATCCTGACATGGCGAACCAGTACTCATGGTGGAGCTATCGCTTCCATGCCCGTGAGAAGAACGCTGGGTGGCGCATCGATTATTTCCTGACTTCGAAGCGGTTGGATGACAAGTTGCAGGGGGCTCGCATCCATAGCGATATCTTTGGCTCTGACCATTGCCCAGTGGAGTTAGTAGTTGAAGTGTAGAATAATAGCTAAATGCCGGAAAAACCATTTAGTTATAAGTCTCTTTCTTTAATACTTTATTTCGTCAACATCTGAATACTAGCTCCCTTCAGTCCTTTGGCGGAAGCCTGGAGGGTGACGGTGCCAGCCAGTTCGCTGCTCTGCACAATCGCCGTAAG
>OMSH01000110.1 GCA_900313715.1 uncultured Prevotellaceae bacterium | reverse complement strand
GCGGGACCATTGTTGCTGACATTAATAAACACATGCTCGTTTTTATCAGCATAGGCATGCACCAATATGCGACCTTGATGGTCGCCTATAGCCTGCACAGCATTTTTTAGCAGATTGATTAGCAATTGACGTATCAGATTAGAATCTGCATACAGCATCAGGTCATTAGGCTCTACCTGAATATTCAGATTGATATGTTCAGGTACGAGGTTCAAGCTGCTTACTTGCTTCATGATTTCCTGTACATAGAATGGTTCTGGTTGAGGCTGCTGCAGTGCAGAGAACTTACGATAACTGTCAACAAACGAAATAAGTCCTGTAGATGTTTCATGTATGGCACGTATGCCATCGTATATCTCGCTGTCTTTCACATCTTCTCGCTGCATGAATGTGTCGCTGATGGATGATATAGGGGCCATGCTGTTCATGATTTCATGGGTAAGCACACGTGTGAGCTTGATCCATGAGTCAAGTTCCTTCTCGTCCAACTCGTTGTGGATATCATTCATGATGAGTATTCTCACTGCCTTGCTGTCAAGTTCTGTCCGTACGCATGCAATTGACAAATCCACCTCTCCCTTGTCCGTTTGCAAGTGCAGCTGCCTTCGTTCTTTAGTTTGAATGAGCCTGAACAGGTCTGCCACATCATTACCGTATCTTTCCAACTGACGCAGATTACTCAGTATGGGCAGTCCCAGCAACTTGGCGGCAGCGGGGTTGACCTGCATGATATTGTCATGTTCATCAATGACAATGATGCCTGTACTGACAGCAGACATAATGTGCTCATAGAACTTCTCTTGCTGTACCATCTGCTGCTTTTGTTCGTTCATCAGGATGCCGAACTGATTGATAGTGTCTTGCAGCACTTGCTCACTGGCAGAGTGATAGGTAGTAGGTAAACGGAAGCTGTAGTCGTTGTTGCGTATAGCTTCCAGCATCAGGTAGCATTTTTCCTTCAGTTTCTTAACTCCATAAACATAGTTCACTATGGTAAAAAGAAGTACTACAAGTCCGATTCCTGCCAATAGATACTGTCCTTTGGCAAAGCCCCAGGTTAGCAACGCCGTGCCTGCCACAAGCAATAAGGCACGCATAGCAGTAGTATTTCCCCATTTAGATGCCATATCGTTTCAGTTTGCTGTAAAGGGTTTGACGGGTGATGCCCAACGCATTTGCCACTTGCGATACATTACCCTCAAATTGCTGCATGGCACGGCGTATTGCCTCACACTCAGTAGCCTCCAAAGTCTGGGTAGGCATTTCCTGTTTGTTGTTGTCCCCTGTCGAGGGTTGCATCAAGGCATTTAGTTCTATATGTTCAGGTTTCAGTACATCACCATCCGCCATAATCACCGCTTTCTCAATGGTATGTTGAAGCTCTCGGATATTGCCGTACCACGGATGTGTTTGCAACTTTTTCACTGCCTCTTGAGAAATGCTTTCCAGTTGTCGCCCATATTGTAAATTATATTGTTTCAAGAATCGTTCAGCCAAAGGAACGATGTCTTCCTTGCGTTCACGCAGGGCAGGCAGGTGCAAGTGTATGGTGTTGATGCGGTAGAGTAGGTCTTCACGGAAATTGCCTTGTTGCACCATCAGCGCCAAGTCGCGGTTGGTGGCGCAAATCAGGCGTATGTCGGTAGATTGAGGCATATTGCTGCCCACCTTTACAAACGAACGCTTCTGAATGGCCGTCAGCAGTTTAGGTTGCATGTGAAGGGGCAGGTTAGCAATTTCATCTAAGAATAGTGTGCCTCCATTGGCAGCCTCAAAACGTCCGATTCTATCAGCATGGGCATCAGTAAATGAGCCTTTTACATGACCAAACAACTCGCTTTCAAACAGTGTTTCCGTAATGGCACCCATATCTACCGAAACGAAAGGCCCTTCGTGGCGATTGCTTAATCGGTGAATCTCATGCGCCAGCATGTCTTTACCCGTGCCGTTTTCACCAGTAATCAAGATGCTGGCATCCGTAGCGCTGATGCGTTCCACCATCAATTTCAGCTGACTGATTACCTCAGAGGTCCCCCAAAACATTTCACCTTCCTGCTGATTAATAGCTATTGTTTTCTTCTGTTTGGTTTTTTCTTGCCGCGCTTTTTCCAGTGCGTCCAAGAGAGTTTGCACCAGTTTTGCATTGTCCCACGGCTTTACCACGAAGTCGGTGGCACCTTCTTTTAATCCTGTCACTGCCAAATTAATGTCGGCGTATGCCGTAAAAAGTACCACTTGTGTTTGAGGACGCAGTCGCTTTATCTCCCGTAGCCAGTAAAGTCCTTCGTTACCAGTGTTAAGCCCAGAGGAAAAGTTCATATCCAATAGTATCACGTCAGGGCGTTTCTGTTGGATGGTGGTAGGCAACGCCACCGGACTGCTGAGCGTTACTATTTGTTCGAAATAGCTATCCAGCAGGTAATGAAGTGACGTCAATATGTTTTTATTGTCATCAACTACCACCAATGATCCATGTCTATTCATATTAACCTGTTTGCTTAGTGTAGCAAAGGTAATTAAAAGTTTTGAGAATGGATAAGACTTGTGTCACAAACTATCCGTTATTCTCGTATTATAAAAGAAAGCATGTCTAATATTTAGACAACCACTGTCTAATAATTAGACACTTTTGTTATGTAGTGAAAGTATCTATTGTTGATAATCAGCAAGATACGAGTTTGGCACGGCGTTTGCTTTGAGAAAGGCGTAAGATAAATTAAAATTATCAAAGATGTATAGAACCCATAAATCGATAGTACTGGCTGCTATGATAATTGTCAATTCTCAATTGTCACTTTCTGGAGCAGTGAGCGCCAAAGATGCTTGCATCGATTTGGACGAGTCGCGACAGAATAGTACGCAGTCAATAGTCAACGGCCAAAGTTCAACTTATAACGGTTCATGGACCGTTGACCAGTGTATGGCATATGCCGTTGCCCATAACCATCAGGTGCACCAAAAAGAGCTGGAGGTAAAGAACAACCAGATGGACAAACTCAGTGCCATAGGCAACTTCATACCTTCTGTTGATGGAGGCGTCAGTGCACGCTACAGCTTTGGTCGAGGCATTGATCCCGAAACCAACGTATATGACCACATCTCTACCTTTCATAATAACTATTTCATTGAAGCCAACATGCTAATCTTCCGTGGCGGAAGCTTGGTAAGCCAAGTTCGCAAAGCCCAGGCCAACGTGAAGATGGGTAAGGCGGCCTTGCAGGAAGCGCAGGATAATACGGCACTGGACACTTTCCAGGCGTATATCCAGGCGCTTTACTGCATGGGTACCGTCAGGATGGC
>OMSH01000049.1 GCA_900313715.1 uncultured Prevotellaceae bacterium | reverse complement strand
GGCCACAGAAACTGCATCTGTGGCCTGTATTCTTACTAACCATCTCTCTTGTTATTTCTTTTTGGTGAGCACTTCATCAATCATACCATACTCCTTGGCTTCCTCGGCTGTCATCCAGTAGTCGCGGTCGGAATCTGCCCATACCTTGTCGAAAGGAGTATGAGAATGGTCAGCGATGATGGTGTAGAGCTCTTTCTTCAGTTTTTGAATCTCTCGTGCGGTAATCTCGATGTCGGATGCTTGGCCCTGAGCGCCGCCCATCGGCTGATGAATCATCACGCGAGAGTGAGTCAGCGCAGAACGCTTGCCTTCGGCGCCTGCTACGAGTAATACAGCTGCCATGCTGGCTGCCATACCCGTACAGATAGTGGCAACCGGACTGCTGATGAACTGCATGGTGTCGTAGATGCCTAAACCGGCATATACAGAGCCGCCGGGAGAATTAATATATATGGAGATGTCTTTGCCGGCATCTACAGAATCAAGGTAAAGCAGCTGTGCCTGCAATGTGTTTGCCGTGTAGTCGTCAATCTGAGTACCCAGGAAGATGATGCGGTCCATCATCAAGCGGGAGAATACGTCCAATTGGGTAACGTTGAGCTGACGCTCTTCCAGGATGTAAGGATTCAGGTAATTGGCTTGTGATTTGATAACTTCATCAAGCACTAAACTGTTCATTCCCAAATGCTGGGTAGCATACTTTCTAAAATCGTCTTTCATCATTTTTTACTACTTAGTTCTAATTCATATGCAAAATAAAGAAAAACACATGGCATTACCAAATGTAACACCATGTGTTTTTATGTAAATATTAAAGATTCTGCTCTAAAATCAAGCTTCTGGCTGCATCATCTTGCCGAAATCCTCAGCAGAGATTTCCTTGTGCTCCAGAGTAACCTTTTCCTTCAGTACCTGAGCCAGCTTGCCGTCGATTACACGGTCTGCCAGGTTCTCAACAGTTTCACGTTTCTTCAGCATCTCGCTTGCGTAGTTGTTGATCATGTCTTCTGGTACGTTCAGCATGCCATACTGTGCAAACTGAGCACGGGTAGCGGCTTTAGCCTCTTCCAATACGTCGCTCTGCTCAACCTTCACGCCTGCTTGTGCTACCAATACGTCGCGAATCAACTGCCAGCTCAGTACCTCGATGGTCTGTGCGTAGTTATCGTCCACGAACTTATCGTCCTTGTCTGGATTGTTGGTCTTCATGATGCGCTTCATCAAAGGCTCAGAGAACTCCAGTTTACCCACCTTGTCGGTGATGACCTTCTTTGCATCAAGCAGGAATTTGAAGTCGCTGTTAGCCTTGAACTGGTTAGCGATAATTTCGCGTACCTTCTGCTTGAACTCGTCCTCGCTCTTTACCACATCCTTGCCAAATACCTGGTCGAACAATTCCTGATTGATCTCACCTGGAACGTAGCGGGTGATTTCCTCTACTGTATAGTTGAAGTCAGAGGTAACTTCCACTGCCTTCTCACGGTCCATCTTCAGCAATGAAGCCAGTTCAGGAGCGTTACCCTCCCAAGCTTTGTTGGGATTAAATTTCACGGTCTCGCCTACTTTAGCACCGGCAAACTTAGCTTTCTCGTCATCTACCTTCATGTAAGATGGCATCATCACAGCGCTCTCAACGCGGATGCCGCCTTCTTTCTCGTTGCCAGCCTCGTCCAGCTCAACGAGCAGACCCTTCAACATGTCGTTCTGAGCAGCATCAAAAGATTCTGCCTTCTCATAAGAACCACCACGCTGAGCGTAGGCATCTACTTGGTTCTTTACCATCTCATCGGTAACATTCACATCATAGTAAGGTACCTTGTCGTCAGCAGATACCTCTACGTTGATAGCTGGAGCCAGTGCAATGTCAAACAAGAACTTGAACTCATCCTGGGTGTCAAAATCCAGTTGTTGCTGGTTCTCGTTTGGCAATGGCTCACCTAACATTTGTACTTTGTTATCCTGAATATACTTGTTGATTGCTTCACCAAGCATCTTGTTTACTTCGTCAGCAATTACAGACTTCTCATACATTTTCTTTACCAAGCCCATAGGAACCATGCCCTTGCGGAATCCAGGCATCTGGGCATCCTTACGAATCTTCTTCAGCTGCTTCTCAACATTCTCTTGATAGTCAGCCTTTACCATGTCAACTGTAAGCAGAGCACTTACCTTGTCAACGTTTTGCAGTGATACATTCATGCTACAAATTATTTGTTTTTAGTTATTAATTTCAATTGAGGGTGCAAAATTAGCTTTTATCTTTCAAATATCAAAGCTTTCAGGCTAAAATCTTGGTCAGCATCAGATCGGCAAACAAAATCAGTACGCTACTGCTCACAACCGCATTTGTGGATGCTTTGCCCACGCTGATAGAGCCGCCCTCAACGGTATAGCCGAAAAAAGAGGATATGCTACTGATGATGAAGGCAAAACAGAAAGATTTGATGAAGCAGCTCCATACGAACCACTCTACAAAAGCGTATTGCAAACCATATTCCAAATCCTCTGCCGTCATGATACCGGCAAACCAGCATGTGCAGAATCCTCCGATAAAACCAGAAAAGATGCTGAACACCACCATAATCGGAATAAAGCTAACCAGTGCCGTTATCTTAGGCAAAATCAAATAGCAGGCAGAGTTGACGCCCATGATTTCCAAAGCATCAATCTGTTGGGTCACTCGCATGGTTCCCAATTCAGAGGCGATGTTGGAACCTACCTTGCCAGCCAAAATCAAACACATGATGGCAGACGAGAATTCCAAAAGCATAATCTCACGTGTGGCATAACCCACTGTCCATCTGGGCATGAAAACACTCTCGATGTTGAGCTTGAACTGAATAGTAATGACGGCACCGATAAAGAAAGAAATCAGCAGAACAATGCCGATGGAATCAACACCCAGCTGCTCTAATTCCCTGACATATTGGCGAAAAAACATGCGCCAACGTTCGGGAATAGAGAAAACTCTGCCCATCAGCATAAGGTAACGTCCCACTGTTCGTAATGCTTTTATCATCGCTTCAATACTTTTTAGGCTGCAAAGATATGAAGTTTTGACGAAAGATAATGCAAATACATTTTATTTTTGTACTTTTGCGAATTAAATGTTGTGAAAATGGAAGACGGAAAGCTGGTGCTGCGCACTGAGAACTTGGTGAAGAAATATGGCAAACGTACTGTGGTTGACCATGTTTCGTTTGATGTTAGACAAGGCGAGATTGTAGGTCTGCTGGGTCCTAATGGTGCCGGTAAGACCACTTCATTCTATATGACGGTAGGTTTGGTGGTTGCCAACGAAGGTCGTATATTCTTGGGTGATGAGGAAATCACCAAGTTTCCTGTGTACTTGCGTGCCCGCAAAGGTATCGGATATTTGCCTCAGGAAGCGTCTGTGTTCCGTCAGATGAGTGTGGAGGACAATATCGCCTCAGTGTTGGAAATGACTGATAAACCCAAAGAATACCAGCAAGAGAAGTTGGAAAGTCTGCTCAATGAGTTCCGTTTGCAGAAGGTGCGCAAGAACAAAGGTAACCAACTGTCAGGTGGTGAACGTCGTCGTACGGAGATTGCCCGCTGTTTGGCCATTGACCCAAAGTTCATCATGCTGGATGAGCCTTTTGCAGGGGTCGATCCTATTGCGGTGGAAGATATCCAGCAGATTGTGTGGAAACTGAAATATCGTAATATAGGCATCCTTATTACCGACCATAATGTGCAGGAGACGCTGAGTATTACCGACCGCGCCTACATGCTTTTCGAAGGTAAGATTTTCCGACATGGCACTCCTGAGGAGCTGGCTGCCGACGACGTGGTAAGGGCGCGCTACCTTAGCAGTAGCTTCGTGCTGCGTCGAAAGGATTTCCAGAAAGAATAATTAAATTGACTATAAGTGAAAGAAAAGGCTGCTTCTTGCAGCCTTTTGTGTTTAGTTTTGTTCCAGGAAGGCAAGTACCGTATCAAGGGGGGCGTCTTTGAGAATGACCTTCTTGTCTGCATCTAACAAATAGAATGAAGGAGTGGCAGGTACAAAATAAAGTAATTTCTGCATGATTTCCCCATTGGGACTATAGGCATCTATCCAATTGGCAGGGTAGGCGTGTATGTCCTTTTTCCAAGCATCATAATCTTTGTCGGCATAAATCAGTAGTACTTTTAAGTCTTGCCTCTGAAGTAGGCTTTCTTGTACGGCTAAAGGCATGATGCGCTTGCAATTCTCGCAGTCGGGATCATGGAAGAACAATAGTGTGAACTTAGCTTGTATGTCACTCATCTTTCCCTGTTTGCCACTGCGCTCAGTATAGGAGAAGTCGGTGGCAGGCTGACCTGGCAGGTTTTTCTTGGCTTGCTTCAGTTTGAAAGCATAGCGTTCGCGGGCTGCAGCATCATTGGCAAAGTAAGGTCGTATATTGCGTAGGAAATGAACGTAGATGCCATCGTTGCGCAAAGGTGAATTGGGGTTGTCGAGATAGTGGTTAATCAACTGACTATAATGAGTCTTCCCCCATCGGGACCTGAAAGCTTGTTCAAAAAAAACCTTAGTGGCTTGATCGATGATTTCGTCGTTGCCATACCCCAACAGGTTGAGGAAGTCGGCAAATCCCTGTTCGCCCAAGTCTTGGTTTACCTGGGTAGTATCTGAAAATTGGTAATTGTCCCAGAAATGATTCAGCAAATATAACAATCTCACTTCGGGTTGTGCTATCGTTTCTGGTATCTGGGGGAGTGGGAAGTTGGTTTGAGCCATAAGGCTGATGACAAACGTCAACAGTACTATTAGTGCTTTCAGTCTTTTCATACTAATTAAACACCATTTTTATTAAAAAAACCACCATGCCTTCAACGGTTCGTTTGAAATGTTGGGTGCCTCGAACTCTTTACAGTTAAATCTAACTCCACCTACCACTTCATCAAGATCCTCTTCAGAGAGTTCTTCACGCATTACCACTTGATGGTCTTTGTTTGCGATTTTTGCCATTCTTTTTTCTTCCTGAGTATCCATATTGATTATAGTTGTTTGAATATGCAAACATACAGTATCCCACCTAATTTTGCAAGTTTTTTTCATTTTTTAAAGAAGCGGGCTAATTGTAGCCATGAATTCTTGTTCGAAGTTGGGCGTGAAAACACCTTTGCCTATGTTGGCCTTGATGTCGGTGATGCGCCAGAAACGTCCGCCATCCAATTCGGTAGTAGGACGAATCTCGCCATCATATACGGTTTTGTGCACAAATACCAGCTCTTTCTCACGGGCAGAATCATAGACATATACCTTGATGCGCTCGGGAATATAGTCGGTGATGCCGATTTCTTCTTCCACTTCACGGCGCAAAGCCTGTTCGATATTTTCTCCCAAATCAACATGTCCGCCTACGGCAGTATCCCATTTGCCCGGCTGTATGTCTTTCCAGTCGGGACGTTTTTGCAGGTATATTTCACCTTTGGAGTTGAATACATGCAAGTGCACCACTGGATGCATCAGCCGGCTGCCGTTGTGACACTCGCCTCTCGTGGCTGCACCTATGATATTGCCTTCTGCATCGCAGAGAGGCAGCATTTCTTGGAGGTTATCTTTTGGCATATCCTTAGGGGATGATGAATGAAGAGTCGCCATAGCTCAAAAAACGGAACTTGTGCGACATGGCATAGTTGTATATCTTGCGCCAATCGCCCTGAACAAAAGCCGAAACCAGTAAAAGCAAGGTACTCTGGGGTTGGTGGAAGTTGGTAACCATTGCCTTCACTATCTGGTATCTGTAACCAGGTACGATGATGATTTGGGTACTGCTATGCAGCGTATCCAGCTCATGGCGGTTCATGTAATCAAGGACTGCCTGCAAGGCATCTACCGAAGTAATGCCTAGAGCTTCGGAAGGTAGCTCATATGGTTGCCACTGCTTCACCTTCAGTTGCTCGTCGTTAGCATCTGGATGCAGCATCAACGTTACGCCCATGTGGTAGAGCGACTCTAAGGTGCGCACTGACGTGGTACCAACAGCTATGGCCTTACCCCCATGACGGATGAGACTCTCAATAGTTGATTTTCGGACGGAGATCCATTCGGTATGCATTTCATGCCCCTTGATTTCTTCGCTCTTTACGGGCTTGAAAGTACCAGCTCCTACATGCAGGGTCAGTTCCTCCATGTCAACTCCATTCTCATGTAAAGTGTCCAAAACTCGTTGCGTAAAATGCAAACCAGCTGTGGGTGCTGCTACCGAACCCTTGATTTTAGAATAGACCGTTTGGTAGGTCACTTTGTCGCTTTCCTGTGTCTCCCTATTTAAATAAGGTGGGATGGGTAACTCTCCAAACACCTCTAAGATATCGGCGAAAGTTATTTTTTTGTTGTTCCAGTGGAAATCTACCCAATGACTGGTGCCAACTTCTTCCTTGCGTTCTGCCGTGAGAGTGATTAGCCTGCCTTTTACAATCATTTCTCTCTTCAGTACTTCGCCTTTCCATTTTTTCAGATTACCGATGAGGCATAGCCAGGCAGCATGCTCAGTCTGCTGGAAATTCAAAGCATAGTCGGCCGGCTCAATGGGCTCCAAACAGAAAACTTCTATTAAGGCACCAGTTTCTTTGCGGAAGTGCAGACGAGCTTGGATCACCTTGGTATTGTTGAATACCATCAGTTCACCCTTGTCTATGTAAGAGGGCAAATTGGTAAAAATAGTTTCGCTCACTTCTCCGTGCTTGTACAGCAGTAGTTTAGACTGATCCCTAACGGGCAGGGGAAACTTGGCAATGCGCTCATCTGGCAAGTCGTAATTGTAATCCTGTATTTTAATATGTTTTGGATTTTGCATCTTTTTTATGATTTTGTGTGCAAAGATATAAAAAAAGTATATATTTGCATTTACTTTTAAGACGTATATTTCATGAATGACCTGAATCTAACACCATTCCGAAAGACAGTAGCGGGTATGCAATTTTTGTTTGTTGCATTCGGATCTACGGTTTTGGTGCCATTGTTGGTAGGACTAGATCCTGCCACAGCCTTGTTTTCTGCAGGTATCGGCACATTAATTTTTCATTTAGTTACCAAAGGTATTGTTCCTATTTTCTTGGGTTCCAGCTTTGCATTCATTTCACCTATCATAGCTGCTTCTGCTCAATGGGGGTTGTCAGGCACTTTGGCTGGTTTCGCCGGGGTGTCGATAATCTATTTTATTATGGCAGGTTTGATAAAATGGAAAGGTATGCAGTTGCTTGACAAGCTTTTCCCTCCTGTTGTGATTGGTCCTGTTATCATGTTGATAGGTTTGTCGCTCTCAGGTACTGCCGTTGACATGGCGAAAACCGACTGGCTGCTTGCCCTGGTGGCATTGACTGTTTCTGTCATTGTGATGATATATGGCAAGGGATTACTCCAGTTGTTACCTGTAATAAGTGGCATCATTGCAGGCTTTGTAGTTGCTATTTGCTTAGGTAAAGTTGACTTTACATCCGTAGCTGATGCTTCCTGGTTCACTTTACCTGAGAATATCCGTAACCCTCAGTTACCATCTTTTTCTTGGGAGCCATTTGTATTTATGATGCCTGTGGCTTTAGCAGCCGTGGTAGAGCATGTGGGTGATGTGTATGCCATTAGCGCTGTGGCAGAGAAGGATTTTGTTAAGAACCCAGGTTTGCACCGTACCATGTTGGGCGATGGCTTGGCTTGCTTGGCTGCTGCCTTGATGGGTGGCCCTCCTGTAACTACCTATAGTGAGGTGACAGGTGCTGTTCAGATTACACGAATTACCAATCCGCAGGTGATTCGTATAGCTGCCGTTACTGCTATATTATTCTCTATTGTCGGTAAACTGAATGCCATTCTGCAGGCTATTCCTCAAGCGGTATTGGGCGGTATCATGTTGTTACTTTTCGGATCTATCGCTGCAGTGGGTGTGCAGAATATGATGCGTAACCATGTAGATTTCGGCGTAACACGCAATATCATCATTGCCAGTGTTATTTTGACAACAGGTATTGGCGGCGCTGCGCTTACAGCTGGATCTTTCTCTCTTTCTGGTATCGGTCTTGCTGCACTTATAGGCTTGTTACTGAACTTGATTTTGCCTAAGGATAAAAAGCATGGTATGGATGATATATTGATTTAGAGTATTAAGAAAAAGAGAATAGTTATGAAAAGATGGTTTTTTTGTGTGGTAGTAGCATTGACATTGGCTAATGGCTTATTGACAACAGCCAATGGTCAGAACGTTCAACTTTTGTACGACTTAGGTCATACTTTATATAGCGATTTGTCTGGCCGTCCAAATGTTACCACGACGGTGGAAATGTACAAACCGGATAAATGGGGCTCTACTTTCCTATTTACAGATATTACATATTTTACAGATGGTGTTGCTGGGGCTTATTGGGAAATCTCCCGTGAGTTCAATATTACCAAGAACAAACGTTGGGCTGCCCATATCGAATACAATGGTGGAGCTACCAGTCTTGAGCATACAGCCATCGCCTCCCGTTTCCAACATGCATTGCAGTTGGGTGGTGCCTGGAACTGGGCAAGTGATGATTTCACCAAGACCTTTTCTTTGCAGGCGTTGTATAAGCAGTATTTCAAAGGTACGGGACGTAAAGGCTTTTCAAGTTTTCAGGCTACAGCAGTATGGGGACTTAACTTTGCGAAAGGATTACTCACATTCTCAGGTTTTGCTGACCTGTGGTATGATCCGGATGTGAAAGGCAAACTGATCCTGTTAAGTCAACCTCAGTTTTGGGTAAACTTGAATACCCTGAAGGGAATGGATGGTGTCAACCTCAGCTTAGGCACTGAAGTAGAAGTAAGTAATAACTTTATTTATAATGATAAAGGTGATCATAACAAGTTTTTTGTTATCCCGTCATTGGCAGCTAAATGGACATTTTAATCAATCTGAAGTCTAATTAATAAATGGTTTTTGTTATGACAAAAAATATGTTTTTGAGAGTATGTCTCTGTTTGATGGCATGTTTTCTTAGCATTGGTATGGCAGAGGCTAAACACAAGAATTTCAAGGTCTCTGTGTATGTGAGAGCTTACGAGGTTGAAAAAATGAAAGACACCCAGTGGCTGGAATCAACATGGAAAACTATCTCTGATCAGTTGGATGTAGATAAGATCTACTTGGAAACACACCGTGATTTGCTGATAGTAGATGATGCTACCCTTGAGAAAGCAAAGAAATTTTTCCTCAAACAAGGTATAGAGGTGGCTGGTGGTATTACTTATACTGTGAATGAAGCCAACGAGTTTGAAACTTTCTGTTATTCTGACCCCGAGCACAGAAAGATTGTTCAGAACATCGCTGAGCATACAGCGAAGCATTTCGATGAGTTCCTGCTCGATGACTTCTTCTTCACCAGTTGCAAGAGTCCGGTAGAGGTCGCCGCCAAAGGCAACATGAGTTGGACTGAGTATCGCCTGAAGCTGATGAACGAGGCTGGTAGGGATTTGGTGGTAGGACCAGCTAAGGCCGTCAACCCCAAAGTGAAGGTAATTATTAAGTATCCTAACTGGTATGATCACTTCGCTGGCTTAGGTTTCAACCTGCAAGATGGACCAACTATTTTCGACGGTGTATGGACAGGTACAGAGACACGTGACCCTGCTGGAGACCAGCATCTACAAAACTATCTCAGCTATAACATCATGCGCTACTTCGAGAATCTGCGTCCAGGCTACAATGGTGGCGGTTGGGTTGACTCTGGAGGTATCAATATGAGCATGGACCGCTATGCTGAGCAGTTACATCTGACAGTAATTGCCAAAGGTCGCGATGTGATGTTGTTTGCATACAACCAGCTGATTGGTGTAAACCTGAGAGATGAGTTCCGCGGTAAGTGGCAAGGTACAGGTACCAGCTGGGACTACGATCAGATGCGTGCTCCGTTCCAGAACAATGGTAAAACAGTTACTCCATCTACTATGGCTCGCATAGCCGATGTTGTTTTGCGTAAGGCTGATGAGTTGTGTGGTAAGTTGGGTAACCCTATCGGCATCAAGTCTTACAAGCCGTTCCATGTATTAGGTGAGGATTTCCTCCAGAACTATTTAGGTATGTTAGGCTTGCCTATGGATATGTATCCTACTTTTGCGACCAATCAGAACATTGTATTGCTTACTGAGCAGGCCGCTGGTGATCCAGATATCATGACGAAGATTAAGAAGCAGCTTCAAGGTGGCCATGATGTGATCATTACTACTGGCTTGTTGAAGGCTATCCCTGAGAAGATTGCCGAGGTGGCCGAGTTACGTTGCTCTGACCTCAAGGCAATCGTTAACGATTTCGGTCGTTTTGGTAAGAGTAGTCGTGAATTCATCATTCCTCAAGTACTCTATCAGACCAACGATAGTTGGGAGGTTATCAGTGCTGGCCGTCCGTTGACTGGCGGTGTGTCAGGTTTCCCTATACTGCACAAGGCATTATATACAGGAGCCTACCTCTATGTACTGACTGTTCCAGATGACAAGGGTAATTTGTATGATTATCCAGAACCAGCCCTGAATGAGATACGTCGTATAATGAGTCAGGATATGGACTTCTATATGGAAGGTCCTGCGAAGGTGAGCTTGTTCATGTATGACAACAAGACTTTAATAGTAGAGAACTTCAACGATGAACCAGTAAACATCAAATTAGTTGGTGATACCAAGTTCAAGAAGTTCACTAGCCTCGAGGATGGCACTGTTGTAAATGCTAACCAAGAAGATGTTTTGATTAAGTACACGCGTAAGCCCGTAAGTAAGTTCGCCATGACGGTGAAGCCTCACTCTTATATGGCATTCAAGTATGAATAAACAAAAAAGAAGATGGGAGGGCTTGATGACTCTCCCATCATTTTAACTAATTAATAAGATGAAGATAGGTGATAAAGTGCGCTTCCTTTCAGAAGTAGGAGGCGGTAAGGTAGTAGGCTTTCAAGGTAAAGACATCGCATTGGTAGAAGATGCTGATGGCTTCGAAATTCCCATGCAAATAAAAGAACTGGTGGTAGTGCAGACCGATGAGTATAACATCCCTACACCCCAACAGAAACAAAAGAAGGCTGAGGATTCACCTCGTGCTAAGTCAGAGGTGGCTGCTCCGTATCGTGGTAAGACAGCCCAAGATGCCTTCTATGATAAAGGGATGCATGGTTTCGCTCATAATAGTTCCTCTCCCAAAGTGGAAGGTATGTCTTTAAGGGCAGGGGAGCATCATCCTGTTAGCGGAGTTTCAGCTGCCAATGAAATAAAGGGTGGCGACATTCTCAATGTCTATCTCGCCTACGTTCCCGTTGACATCAAGCAGGTCAGCACTACACCTTTTGAAACCTATCTGGTAAACGACAGCAACTACTATCTCTACTACACCTATTGTAATTTGGAAAACCAATCGTGCCAAGTGCGTTCACAAGGT
>OMSH01000004.1 GCA_900313715.1 uncultured Prevotellaceae bacterium | reverse complement strand
CGAGTCATGGGTAGAGGTCGACAATCTCCTATCTATGGATGATGTAGCAGAGCTTACTGTTGATCGTGATGGCAGTGGCTATGGTGCACGTGGTGCCAATGGTGTGGTGATTATCCGTACAATGAAAGGTAGTGATAGGTGAATTTACACTCTAATGTAGCTACTTTTGATTTTTTTTGTTACTTTTGCAAATACAATAACACTAAACACATTGTTACCATGAAGAAGTTAGCTACATTAGTTGGAATGATGGCCTTGCTGCTTGGACAAACCATGCAGGCACAAGACCTGACGGGAACCATTTTAAAGGATGGGAAACCACAAAAGAATGTAAGCGTTTGGCTTAAGATAGGACATTCGTCAGCCGTTACAGACAAGACGGGACGCTTTGTATTATCTAATGTCACGCCAGATGATACGTTGCAAGTATCCGTGAATAGCAAGTATGATGCCAAAATTGTGGTGGGCGAGCTGAAAGACATTACCATCAACTTGGGCAAAGAGGCCTTTACCGTGAGTGGTAATCTGGAAGAGGTAACTGTGCCTTATATCCCTGTACCGATGATGAAGAAAGGCTCTGCTATTACCCACGATTACATTATGCGTAGTGGTATGAAGACGGTTGCCGATGTAATCAGACGCTTTGTGCCCGGTGCTCAGGAGGTAATGTCAGATGGTGTGAAAATCCTTTCTATTACAAGAGGCAGAAACTCCATGCGTGGTCCAGAGCCTCCGCTTTATGTGGTAGATGGTATCCCTTATCAGGTAGCAAATCCTAATGACGTTGTAGCGGTGGAGGATATTGCCGAACTTTCTGTTGATCGCGATGGTAGTGCATATGGTGCTCGTGGCGCCAATGGGGTGGTGATAATTCGTACACTTAATGGAACTGACAAATAGTATTACATTCATACTAATTATTAAAAAGTAAGAGAGTGCAGAAGCACCCTCTTTTCTTTTACTCAACATCGAACACGTAAGTGAAGTCAGTCTCTGGATCGTAAGCTTTCCAATCGGCAGTGCCTGGATTGTTGGGGTCACCCGTCTTGGCGAAGTTTGTCCAAGCATCCGTCATCTTGTCTGCCAATACATAGTCAGCTTCGGTGAAAGGACGCCAGGCGCGGTCGAGAGTGTGGAACATGAACCACAGTTCTGATGAGTGGAACGAACCTGCATTATCGCCTGGCAACGGGCGGGCAAATAAATAGGTATAGACAGGTTTTGCATGCTGTTTTTTACGCTCAGTGGCAAAGCGTTGGACACCTGCACCCATGGTGGGGTTGTCATTGGCACAATAACCAATCATGTAAGGCACATTGGCGATGGTTCCGTCGAACGTGGCAGCTGTAAAGCCGTAAGGAATGTTTACGCTGTCATAATGGGGGCGGAAACGAAGTTGCTGGGGCTTGTTGTTGAAAAACTTCAACAAATCATCAGCACTGGCTGCACGCATCTTAGCTACATCAGTCAGACCGTTCTCATCCATGAAAGCTTTGCAATCAATGGCAAATTCATTGAGTGATTGCTCTGGCAATACTTGCTCGTCGATACCACCACCACTCTGGATGATGGCATGGCTGATGAGTTTCTTCGATAAAGGTGACATCACCAAGTTCTTAATGCTGGCAGCACCAGCACTCTGTCCAAGAATGGTAATATTGGATGGGTCGCCACCAAACTGAGCAATGTTGTTTTTAATCCATTTCAAGGCAGCAATCTGGTCGAGTGTGCCATAGTTACCAGGAGCGTTCTTAGCGTCTTCGGCAATCAAATCGGGGTGAGCCAAGAAACCAAAGATGCCTACCCTGTAGTTGATGGTGACCAGGATAACACCACGTTTGGCCCAAGCATCGCCGTCCATTGTTATCTCATAGCCATAACCGTGGTCATAAGCACCGCCATGAATCCACATGGCTACCGGCAGTTTCTTATCGGGTTGGCCAACTGCATCGGCTGGTGCCCAAACGTTCAGGTAAAGACAATCTTCACTGAACTCAGGGTCGCCATCTGCATAAAACTCCTTGAAGTAGAAATCGCCTGTGGCCTTCCCGCTGTTCTGCATGGCCGCTGCTCCCCATTTGTCGGCTATTTTGACGCCCTCCCAAGGAGAGACTGCTTGTGGCGCTTTCCAACGAAGGTCGCCCACAGGGGCTGCTGCATAAGGCACGCCTTTATAAACCAAAACTGCAGGGTCATTGGACACCACACCCTGAATCTCTCCACCCTCAATGCTAAGCACCGGGTTATTAGCAGACTGCTGGCTTGAGCAAGAAGCCAAAGCCAGCAGTGCTATTGATAATAAATGAATTTTCATGTTCATTATTTGAATATCATCTGAGAGAACTCTGTCAGATAGATACGCCAGTTGCGCCAGATGTGACCACCGTCGGTCTCACGATAGGTGTAAGGATAGCCTTTGCTGTCCAACCATTTGCGGAGGTCAGCGTTCTGCTGATACAGGAAGTCGGTCTTACCGATTGCAATCCAGTAAAGCTTTGGCTTAGCACCGAAGAGGGCAGCCATCTGCTTGTTGTATTCTTCATTGGTGTTCATACGCTCGAGCAGAGGAGTACGGTCACCCCACTGGCCTACAGATACAGCTGCAGAGAACAGACCTACATAATCGAAGGTGTTGGGGAAACGCTTGCTAATCTGGAATGAGTGACCACCACCCATTGACAGACCGCAGATAGCGCGATTAGCCTTGTTCTTAGCTACTTTGTAATTCTTCTCGATGAAGTTCACTACATCCATGAAACTCTCATCCATAGAAGCAGCAGCCTGAGGCAGCTGAACGCCACCACCACCCATAGCAGGCTGATACATACCGAAGTCCCACTCACCAGGAGCGGCTGCAGTGTTAGGATTACCGTTAGTCATTACAACAAGCATAGGCTTAGCCTTGCCTGCAGCAATCAGGTTGTCGAGAATCTGAGCGGCACGACCCAGCTCTGACCATGCGTTCTCGTCGCCACCGGCACCATGTAACAGGTATAGAACGGGGTAGTTCTTGCCTTTGTCATAACCAGCAGGAGTATAAACGGTCATACGGCGTGTGAGTTTCAACGTAGGGCTTTCATACCATACTTTAGAAACGTTGCCATGAGGTACCTTGTTAACGCTGTAGAGGTCGCCCTTGTCGCCTTTCTGGTCGCTGATGATGAAGATGTTGGTCCATGTAGCCACATCACGGTTCTGATAGATGTTTGAAGGGTCCAGCATACGCATGCCGTTCACGATAAAGCTGTAAGAATAGAGTTCTGGCTCCAACTTACCGGTTGTGTAGCTCCAAACGCCTAAAGAGTCTTCTTTCATGCTTACAACACCATCTACGCAATCACCTGTCAGTTGAACGGTGATAGCCTTTGGCGCATGCAGACGGAAAGTCACGGAGTTATCAGCGTTAATCTCAGGAGACTTAACGACATTGCGGCTGAACAGCGCTTGCTGTGCAAAGCCTGTAACGGCAAATAATGCCAATGCAATGGTAAATAATGCTTTTTTCATACAATTGAATTATTAAATGATTGATTATTTGAAAATTCTTGGAGCTAGGGCGCGGAGGTTGTGGCGCCAAACATGCCAGCTATGACCACCAGGCATTTCACTGAACTCATATTTGATACCTGCCTCGTCAAACAGTTTGAGGGTTTCCTTGCAGTTATTATAGGCAATGTCCTCAGGACCACCTTGGGTAAATACCAACTGCTTCACATTAGCATTGATTTTGGCAGCATCATTTTTCAAATGAATACGCTCAGCCTCATACTTATTCTTGTCGCCAGGAGCGAATGAAGAGCTCAATACCCATACGTAGCTAAACATCTCTGGATGATAGAGTGCTGTTTCCATGGTCTCCATGCCACCCATTGACAAACCCGCCATGGCGCGATGATCCTTGTCTGTCAGCACACGGTAGTTGTCCTCGATATAAGGAATAATGCTCTGAATCATATCCTCTGCAAAAACAGGCACTTCACCTTGGATGTTGCCGTCGGGCATGTCAATGCTACCGTTAGGCATTACCACAATCATTGGTACCATCTTGCCTTCAGCCAAGAGGTTGTCGAGGATGAAACCTGCATGGCCAACACCAGGCCAAGAGGTATCGTTATCACCACCCCCATGTACTAAGTAGAGAACAGGCAATTTGTCGGCACTCTTTTCATAGCCAGCAGGTGTCCACACATGCATGCGACGCATCTCTTTCAGAGGCTTAGAGTAATACCAGCGCTGAGCCACTGCACCATGAGGCACGTCCTTATTGGCAAAGAATGCATCTTTATCGGTGGTTACTACAGCCAAGGCTCTGGCATTGGCTACACCAGCGTCCTTGGAATCTTGAACGGTAACACCATCCACCACAAAGTTGTAACGATATACACCATCCTTTACGCCTGGGATGGTAGCCGACCAAACGCCCACATCGTTTTTTACCACATTCACTTGCTGGCCCCACGGGGTACACTCAGCGTTGATCTGCACATTTTTGGCATTAGGAGCATAGATGCTGAAAGTAACATCTCCCTTAGGAGAAACTCTGACAGACTGTAAAGTGTCATTCGGAGTAGGAGTGCGGCGGAATTGTGCCGCAACAGGCAAAGTAGCAGCAATAGCCACTGCCATCATCAAGATTTTGGTAAATTTCATATTGAAGTAAATATAGTTTTAAGCATTTTTCTAAAGTGCAAATGTAATGCTTTGCGTTGAATTGTGAAAGTATTCAGCCTAAAAATTAAAACTTAATGATAGTTGGCCGTCACCCATAAGATTGTAGCTCATACGATGGAAGGGTGTTACACCCAACTTCTTGATAGCCTCACGATGCTCTTTGGTAGGGTAGCCTTTGTTCTTGCACCATCCATATCCTGGGTATTGTGTATCGAGTTCATTCATGTAGTCGTCACGATAAGTCTTTGCCAAAATGGAGGCAGCTGCGATGCTAAGGTATTTACCGTCACCCTTGACTACTGTTTGATAAGGAATGTTGCTATAAGGTTTGAAACGATTGCCATCGACAATGATGTGTAATGGTTGAGGCTTGAGTTGTTCCAAGGCTCGTTGCATTGCCAATATCGAGGCGTTGAGAATATTGATCTTGTCAATCTCCTCTGGAGTAACAATTCCTATTGCCCAAGCTATTGCATCGCGCTCGATGATGGGCCGTAACAAGTAACGTTGGTGTTCCGTGAGTTGCTTCGAGTCATTTAGTAATTCATTCTCATAGTCATTAGGCAGTATCACAGCTGCAGCGTATACCGAACCTGCTAAGCAACCCCTGCCGGCTTCGTCACATCCAGCTTCAATTGTATTTATTAAGTAAGGTAACAGCATATCTCATTCTTTTTTTGCTCAAAATTAGGAAATCCTCTTGAAATACAAAAGTCTGTTGATAACTTTTTCTGTTAATTCGTTTTGATTTCTCAGTAAATAGTTGTAGCTTTGAACCCAAATAGTGTTTTTTAATTTCTTTAATTTACTTTTTATGACAAACAGAAGAGAATTTCTCAAGAGCGCGTCTTTTATGACGCTGGGCGCTTTGGCAGCTACCCAGGTAAGTGCTGCTAATGGCGTAAAGAGTGTTGACGGCGTTACAGCTGCTACAGCACAGGCTCCTAAGGCTGGAACCAACCTCGGTTTCCAGGCTTACTCTCTCGGTAACGAGCTGCTGAACAATCCAGCTGATGCTTTGAAGAAGATGAAGAGTTATGGCTATGATCAGTGTGAGTTGGCTTTCTACGGATTCGACGACAAGGCAGGTCACGGTCAGTTTGCAAGCTGGGGCGGTGGCAAGCCTACACCAGCTGCTGATTTCAAGAAAATGGCTGATGACGCAGGTATCAAGATCGTGAGCTCACACATGACTCCTAATTTGGAACGTGGTGCAAAGTATGACAAGAGTACTGAGACCAAGATTCTGGATTTCTGGAAGAAGATTATTCCAGACCACAAGATGTTTGGTGTTGAGTACATCGTACAGCCAAGTTTGCCTACTATCAACAACTTGGAAGATGCACAGGCGGTTGCAGATATCTTCAATAAGGTGGGCGCTTTGCTGAAAGAAAATGGTATTAAGTTTGGTTATCACAACCACAGCAATGAGTTCAACAAGGTTGTTGCTGGTGCTAAGGAAGTAACTCCTTACTATCAGCGTGGTTTTGCTCGTCCGGGTGAACCTGCTCCTAAGACAATCGAGGAAGTATTCATTGAGGGTACAGAGGCACAGAATGTGTTGTTTGAGCTCGACTGCTACTGGACCGTTATGGGTCAGCAGGATCCTGTCACTTGGATTAACAAGTACGCTGACCGTATCCAACTGTTGCACATTAAGGACTTCGTGGTGATTGGTGCTTCTGGCGCTATGAACTTCGAGAATATCTTCCGTAATTTCTATGCTCACGGTCATCGCAACTGGTTCGTAGAAATCGAGGATATTAACAGTGGCAAGCAGCTTGACCGTGCTTGGGCAAGTGCCCAGTGGCTGAAGGAAAAGGGCTTCGTAAAATAAAGATTATTATTTGGGTTAAAACTATAATCAGAGCTGGCTGTGAAGCTGGCTCTGCTTTTTTGTGCCCTTTCATAGGTTAAAATCAATGCTTTTTAATAATTTTATTACTTATAATAGGTGTAATCTCAATAAAAAAAACTAACTTTACGGCCAAATTACACTAATATTAGTAAAAATTATGGTTAATAGAAGAGATTTTCTGAAGAGCGCTTCCATGTTATCACTGGGCGCTTTGGCTGCTTGTAACTCTAAGGAGACTGCAGCTGCTCCTGCTGCTGAGGTTAACAACCCAGACAAAAACTTTGGTTTGCAAATTTACACTTTAGGCAACGAGTTGTATGCTGGCAATTTGGCAGACAACTTCAAGCGTCTGAATGGCATGGTCTTCAAGTACATTGAGCTGGCTGGTTATGATGTAAACACCAATAAGGTGGGTGGCGTTGATTTCAGCGAGTTCAAGAAGATGGCTAATGACGCAGGTTTGGCTATCCCTAGCTCACATGTTAATGCTCCTGGTCTGTTCTCAGGTGTTGCTGGTCGTGAGAGCCGTGATGGTAGTGACGGTCAGTTCAACCGTTCTATGATTGACAAGGTGGCTGAATCATTTAAGAAGGTGGCTGATGATCACGCTGCTCAAGGCATTGAATATGTTGTTCATCCAATGATGGCTTATCTGAATACAGAGGATGATGTAAAGGCTTTCGCTGAAATGCTGAACAAGAGTGGTGAGATATTCAAAGCTGCTGGTATCAAGTTTGGTTACCACCACCACAACATGGAGTTCGCTCGCATGGTTCCTGGTGTTGCTGGTTTCCGTCTGCCTACAGTTCTGACTCCTCTTACAGCTGCTGATGGTCCAATGATTATGGATCTGCTGATGGACAACACTGATCCTGCAAATGTATGCTATGAGATGGATACTTACTGGACTGTTATGGGGCAGCAGGATCCTGTGGTTTGGCTGAAGAAGCGTGCAGACCGCATTAAGTTGATGCATGTGAAGGACTTCGTGGTACTGGGTGAGTCTGGTGCTATGAACTTCAAGAACATTTTCGAGCAGTTCTATGCTAATGGTAACCAGTATCTGTTCTGCGAAATCGAGGATATCGATAGTGGCAAGCAGATGGAGCGTGTAGAAGCTTCTATGAAGTTTATTAACGCACAACCTTGGGTAAAATAAATAGATAATCACAAGAAGGCACAGCTTTATCGAAGCAGTGCCTTCTAATTTTATATACCATATTTTAATATTAAACGAAAATGATCAATAGAAGAGATTTCTTAAAGAGCGCTTCTCTCTTGTCATTGGGCGCTTTGGCAGCATGTAACTCAAAGGAAGCTACTCCAGCTGCTCCTGTAGAGAACAAGAACAAGGGTTTGGGTTTGCAGATTTACACACTGGGTCCGGAAATGTTCGCGGGTGACCTAAACGCTAACATGAAGCGTATCCGCGAGATGGGTATCAAGAACCTCGAGCTTGCTGGTTACAATGCAGATTCTCACAAGATTGGTGAGGTAGAGTTGCTTGACTTCAAGAAGGCTGCTGAAGACAACGACCTGAAGATTGTGAGCTCTCATGTTACTCCAGGTGTCTTGATGGGCGGTATGTTCCAGCGTCCTGGAGCTCCTGCTGCAAAGCCAAAGACCTTGAAGGAAATGGTGAACGATGTTAAGGAGTTTTGGAAGCCAGTAGTTGAAGATCACGCTAAGTTGGGCGTTGAGTATTTGGTACAGCCTATGATGCCACCTAGAACTATTAATAATATTGACGACGCAAAAGACTTTGCAAACTTGTTGAATGTATCAGGTGAGGTTGTAAAGGCTGGTGGTATCCAGTTCGGTTATCATAATCACAACATGGAGATGGCTAAGGTTACTGCCGACAGTCAGGCTGCGGTACTTGGCGACTTGTTCTCTGGCATGGGCATGCGTGACGCACAGATCATCGAAGATCTCTATATGGATAATACAGATCCTGCTAATGTAATCTTCGAACTTGACTGCTACTGGACCGTAATGGGACAGCAGGATCCTGTGGCTTGGCTGACTCGTCGTGCTGATCGTATCAAGATGTTGCACATCAAGGATTTCATGGTACTGGGTGCTTCTGGTGCAATGAACTTCAAGAATATCTTCGAGAAGTTCTATGCTAATGGCAACAAGTACTTCTTTATTGAAATTGAAGATACCAACAGCGGTAAACAGTTTGAGCGTCTGGAGGAGTCTGCAAGATTCTTGAATATGTCTGATTTCGTAAAGTAATCTAATATAGCTCATAATTATAAGGCATAGCCCCATAGGGTTATGCCTTATTTTTTTTTTGCATGTTATGCATAATATTTGTAATTTTGCAGTTTGATAGCTGAAGTACAAATTAATACATATAGACATATGGCTAAAAAAGCTCTTTTAATGATTTTGGATGGTTGGGGTATTGGCGACCGCCAGAAAGACGATGTGATTTCTTGCACACCAACTCCTTACTGGGACTATCTGTTGGCTAACTATCCCAACTCTCAGCTCCAGGCATCTGGCGAGAATGTGGGTCTGCCTGATGGACAGATGGGTAACTCTGAGGTAGGTCACTTGAATATCGGTGCTGGTCGCATCGTGTATCAAGATTTGGTAAAGATTAATCGTGCCTGCAAAGATGGCAGCATCTTGAAAAACAAGGAAATTATCGCTGCTTACAGCTATGCAAAGGAAAAAGGCGTTAATTTGCACATTATGGGTCTGACCAGCA
Source organism: uncultured Prevotellaceae bacterium (assembly GCA_900313715.1). Lineage (GTDB taxonomy): Bacteria > Bacteroidota > Bacteroidia > Bacteroidales > Bacteroidaceae > Bacteroides. The sequence continues at coordinate 1,765 of OMSH01000004.1, read as the reverse complement.
ATGGTGGTGTACACAGCTCTTTAGATCATCTGTTCAAGTTGTGCGACATCGCTAAGGAATATGGTTTAGATGGTCGTACTTTTATTCACTGTCTTATGGACGGTCGTGATACCGACCCACGCAGCGGTAAGGGCTTTATCGAAGAGGTAGAGGCTCATTGCAAGCGGAGTGCCGGTGTGGTTGCATCTATTATTGGCCGCTTCTACACTATGGATCGTGACAAGCGTTGGGAGCGTGTGAAGGTGGGTTACGACCAACTGGTACATGGCGAAGGCAAGCAAAGTGACGATATGGTTCGTGCCATGCAGGAATCATACGACGAGGGTGTTACCGACGAGTTCATTAAGCCTATCGTCAATAGTACCGTAGATGGCCGCGTGAAGGAAGGCGATGTATTTATCTTCTTTAACTACCGTAACGACCGTGCCAAGGAAATTACTACCGTACTGACACAACAGGATATGCCGGAGCAGGGCATGCATACCATTAAGGGTTTGCAGTTCTATTGCATGACTCCTTATGATGCATCCTTCAAAGGTGTTCACATTCTGTTTGACAAAGAGAATGTGGAGAATACACTTGGCGAATACTTGTCTAACAACGGCAAGAAGCAGTTGCATATTGCCGAGACAGAGAAGTATGCTCATGTAACTTTCTTCTTTAATGGCGGACGTGAGGCTCCTTATGGGGGCGAAGACCGTATTCTGGTGCCATCACCAAAAGTAGCTACATATGACCTGAAGCCTGAGATGAGTGCTTACGAGGTGAAGGACAAACTGGTGGATGCTATCAACACCCAACAATACGACTTCATTGTAGTTAACTATGCCAATGGTGATATGGTGGGACATACTGGCATCTATCCTGCTATCGAAAAAGCTGTTGTGGCTATTGATAATTGTGTGAAGGAAACCGTTGAGGCTGCGAAGGCAAATGACTATGAGGTGATTATTATCGCCGACCATGGTAATGCCGACCATGCCCTTAACGAAGATGGTTCGCCAAACACTGCTCATTCGCTGAACCCTGTGCCTTTCGTTTATGTTACCACTAACAAAGATGCAAAGGTGGAGAATGGCGTATTAGCTGATGTGGCTCCTTCTATCCTTCACATCATGGGTATGCCTCAGCCAGCAGAAATGACTGGAAATGATCTGATTAAGTAATTTTTCTCCTCCTCTGTTTAGGGAAGGTGTCCTTTGGGGCAGAAGTGTATGTATCAGATAGGAGATGTACTGATAAGCGACGAGGTGCTTACAGAGCGCTTTGTCTGTGACTTGGAAAAATGTATGGGTGCCTGCTGCGTCGAAGGCGATGCAGGGGCACCTGTTGATTTGGATGAAATCATGCAAATTGAGGAGGCGTTGCCCATCATCTGGGACCAACTCTCCATTCCTGCCCGCAAAGTCATTAATAAGCAAGGTGTGGCGTATACTGATATTGAGGGGCAGTTGGTGACCTCAATTGTCAACAACAAAGATTGTGTTTTCACCTGTTACGATGAAAAAGGATGCTGCTATTGTGCCCTTGAGAAAGCTTATCGCGAGGGAAAGACTAAGTTCTACAAGCCCTTGTCGTGCCATCTCTATCCTATCCGTCATAAGAAAGTAGGCGATTTAGATGCCTTGAACTATCACCGGTGGGAGGTGTGCAAAGCTGCTGTGGTTTTAGGACAAAAGGAGAATGTGCGAGTGTATGAATTCTTGAGGGAGCCTTTAATTCGCATGTTTGGTGATGCTTGGTACGAAGATCTACTCGATGCTGT
>OMSH01000266.1 GCA_900313715.1 uncultured Prevotellaceae bacterium | reverse complement strand
TTTCGTATCTTTGCCCTCGAAAACCAATAACGAAGGGCTATGAATAGAACAATACAATTCTTTAGTTACGAACAATGCTATAAATACTACACTAAGCGAATAATGAATATCAGACAGGCAAAGATTCATGGTGAGACTATCGTTGCCAAGCCTGTTCTGATGGTTGCTTTTATTGATGGAGTTGAGGCTAATGTATTTAGAAATAATCAGTTTGTTATCAATGACTGGCTCGAAGGTCATTATAATATGCTGATGTCACAATATGCTAGGAATTCGCAGTTTGATGATAGTACAAGTATTGAGAAACCATTTTGGCATTTAGAGACAGATGGATTTTGGCATTTAAACTATCAGGGTGAAAGACTTAGCAAGGGTCGTACACCATCAAAGGCTTGGCTTAAAGATAATGTGGAGTTTGCCTTTTTCGATGAATCGCTTTGGATATTGCTACAAAATAGAGAGTGGCGTACGAAACTCCGTGAGTATATCATCGAGCATAAACTAACGGATGATTCCTGGAAAAGTAAGATTGTGGCTGAAGGCCTTGGTGTCCTCGCAGCATTATTGATGGTTGCTTAAGAAAGGACAATAGGGACGGGTTTGGTATGGCGATTATAAGGTGATAGTTAATATTAGCGATGGAATTGTAAAAGTGAAATGCCTGATTAAAGATAAGCAGAAGATTGCTGGGGTATTCAATATATCCACGAAGAGTGCCCTAGTGAAGATAGTATCGAGCGTTTGGCTTCCCAGATGTTGATAAGATGGACTTGTGCTATAAGTGATGGCAAGGTCTTGATTCATGGCTTGTGGGGGAGAATCCCTATCATGATTTAGGAGAATTACCCCTTACGATTAGGAATAATCCTTTTGATAGCTCACGGAAAGTGCCTACCTTTGCCGATGTAAAAAAGATACTAATGTTTCACTTTTAAAGTATAGGAGACAAGATTATGAAGAAGATTTTTACACTGGCAATGATGATGATGGTAATGACTTTCACAGCCAACGCAATGAGTTATAAGACTGCAAAGAACGAGGCTTTGTTCTTGAGTGATAAGATGGCTTATGAGCTGAATCTGACGAACGCCCAGTATGAAGACGTTTACGAAATCAATCTGGACTATCTGATGAGTATTAACGGTAAAAATGATGCCTATGGCAAATGGTGGATGCGTCGTAACAATGACTTGAAGTACGTGCTTACTGTACACCAGTACGAGAAGTACATGAAGAAGAGTTATTTCTATCGCCCGTTGACTTGGAAGAATGGTAGTTGGACTTACGATATCTATAGCCACTATTCTAACAAGAACAACTTCTACAAGGGGCACCCGAAGGGCTTTAATAACTACAAGGGAGGCAACAACAAGAAATCTGATCGCTTCTATGCTGACAGGAATTCTAATAAGCCAAATACGAATCCTTCTGTTAAGCATAACAACGATAGGAATACGAATGGGAATGGCTCTACTTGGAGAAATACAACGAGTAACAATCGCAACATAGCTCACAACACTACTTCCAACCGCAACAATGGTTCCAGCCACACTGGAAGCCACCGTTAAGGTTGTTCTTACAAACTACTATATGCCTCTATTGAGGACCTAGGGAATCTCAGCGATGGGATTTCCCTTTTTTTATGATAAACCTCTGGAGGTTCATGCAATACCTAACAACTCGACCTCAAAGATCAGATTTATTGTATTGTTGTGTTTATTTTTGATTCTTACTAAAAATGTTGGTGCAAAGGATGAAAATAACAAGAATAGTGGGAAGTTCTTTTCTAAATTATGAGTATGATGACACCGCTCACGGCGATGTAGGCATAGACGATGTAGCGGAAGATACGGTTGGGTATGTGCTGAAAGACGAAGGCTCCTAAGGCTGTTCCGATGATTACGCCACCAAGTCCGAAGCAGTAATCAGTTAGGACGGTGGTGGTAAGGAAACCATTATAGGCACGGACGATGGTCATCATGACATTGCCAATGAGAAAGTAGGTCTGTGTCATTGCCATATAATGTTCCTTCGTTGGCTCACTCTGTATGAAGTAAAGCACGGCGGGAGGCCCTTGCATACCGAAGAAGCCTCCCATCAGTCCGCTCAGTGTTCCTGCTCCCACCTGTACTTTCTTTGTTGTAGGCAGCTTTATTCTCTGACTATAAACTGCGAAATAGATGCTGATGAGGATGAGAACCACACCGAGAATCTGTCTCAGGATATGGTCTTCTATGCGCGTCAGAGCGAATATCGCTATTGATGAGATGATGATAAATGTCAGCAGTATAGGCCAGAGCCTTTTCCACGTGACATATTCCCGCATACGCCAGACGATAACTGCCGATGTGGTGATGGCCAACAGTCCTGATAGGGTAGTGGCCTCACCGTATGTAGGCAGGAAGAACGGCAGCATCGTCATGATGAAAATGCCAAAACCGAAGCCCGTTGTGCGCTGAACGAAACTGGCTCCGATGCTAAGTAGGAAAATGGCAATAACGATGCTACTCATGGGTTTGGTTATTCATCAGTATCACCTGCGTAGATATCCGCTCCTTTTGAATAGGAGTTTACCTCTGCAGAAGCTGATACCAGTAGTATCGAACCTTTTACCAGAATAGAATCTGTCTGGGGCTTTTGATAAGTTTTCTTCATATTTAATTGATTATTTTAGTGCCATGGGCTTGATACAGTGAGTTCTTTCCGATGTTAAGCTTCACGTCATGCTGATAGCCTTTTTGCAGTGTAGCACCAAAGGGGATATAGGCTGTACCGCTATACACTTCGGAAGCATTTTGTGTGATGGTACAGGTAATCTGGAAATAGGTATTTGCTAAATCGGAAGTACCGTTCCATGGCGTCAGTGTCTGTGGAATCATAAAGAGCCAAGGGCCTTTCGTGTCAGTCAGAGCGATATAGTCTGTTGAGTTGAGCGTCAGGTCAGTACCATCATAAAGCGTAAAGTTAGCGTCCGTATCAACTGAGCGCCATTCCTCAGAACTGAGCACATACTCGCCATGCTTTTTGACGTTACAGAGCGTAATGTTGGTTACGTTCAGCGTGTAGTCTTTCAGATTAGTAGCCTTCTTCACAAAGAATCTCAGAGCCGTACAGGCGTGGTCAAAGGTCAGCGACAGCGCTCCTTTGCTATGACTCCAGGTATCGCTTGTTGTAGCCACCAATAAGTCTTTCTGGTCAAAGGTTGATTCGTCAACGGTGAAGTCTATGTATAAGCCATTCACGAATGTACCATTCGTATTGGCATACCAGTTGACTAAATAGTTTCCTTCAGCAGCGTCACTAGGCCAGCTGCCACCATCTCCTTTTCCATTACTACATTCAATGTCTATTCCTTCAGAAGATGTTACATCTTTATACTGGTAATTCAGCGTAAATCCTGTGAGGCTCGATTTCGTAGTAATCT